>DSBX01000343.1 GCA_011049385.1 Caldifarciminota bacterium
AAACCGGACCGCGATGTCGTCGCGGTGCGGCCCGACAACCGGGTACCCGGTCTCGCGCGCCCGGCGGCGGCTTGCGGCCAGCCGCTCCCGCATCCGGGCCGCGGTCAGGCTCTCTTCGCCCGCCGGCGAACCCCGGAACCGGAACGAAACCGGCCCGCCCACCAGCCCGAGCGCCAACTCCGCCGCCCGGCCGAGCAGGCCCGAAGCCACGTCCGCCCGACGCCGGGCCAGCACCTCGCCGTTGCGCGCCACCTCCGCCTCCCAGGCCTCGAGTTGGTCCTCGGCCGCCCCGACGGTAAGCAGCCTGCCATACTGGACGAGCGCCCGCCGGTAGTCATTGAGCGCACCGATGTGCTCCCGGTCCACCTTCGCCGCCGCCATGTCCAGGTACTCGCGCCGGCGGCCGGGTGAGCCGGAAACCAGCTCCACGTCGCCGAGCAAGAGCGGCACCACCGCCAGCCAGCCGAAGAACTCCGACAGCCGGGTGAAGCGACGACCGTCCAGCTCGAACCGTTTCTGGCGGCCGTCGAACTCGATCCGGCCGGTCCGGCCCCGCTCGTCGGAGGCCGCGACCGAGAGCAGGAGCTGGTCCCCGGCCAGGTTCAACAGCTCCCCGTCGCGCCGGGTTCGGAAGGAGCGACCGGTCGCGACGTAGTGAACCGCCTCGAGCAGGCTCGTCTTGCCCGAACCATTGGGCCCGAACAGGTAGTTCTCACCAGGCTCGAACTCAAGCGTCGTATCGCCGATGGCGCGGAAGCCTCGGACCTGGAGAGAAGTAATTGCCACCGCTCAATGTAGCCGGGAAATGCACCATCGTCAACGCCTGCCGGTTGAGTCCCGGCCCGCGGCGGCTAGACTGGTGTGTGCCAGTAACCCGACCGGACGCCCGGCGCCTGCTCGACCCCGAAGTCGTCGCCGGCCTGCGCTCGATGGACCTGCGGGCGCGGCTGGTCGTCGAAGGCTTCCTCGCCGGCCTGCATCGCTCGCCCTACCGCGGCTTCTCGGTCGAGTTCGCCGAGCACCGCCAGTACATGCCCGGCGACGAAATCCGCCGCATCGACTGGCGCGTCTACGGCAAGACCGACCGCTACTACATCCGCGAATACGAAGAGGAAACCAACCTCCGCGCCCAACTCATCCTCGACATCTCCGGTTCGATGGGCTACCGCGGCGCCGGGGTCAGCAAGCTCCAGTACGGCACGCACCTTGCCGCCGCCCTCGCCTACCTCCTCATCCACCAGAAGGACTCGGTCGGCCTCGCGGTCTTCGACGACCGGGTGCGAAGCTACATTCCGGCCCGCAGTTCGCCCGGGCATCTGAACGTCCTGCTCGAGCGGCTCGCCCGCCTCTCCCCGGGCGGCGACACCAGCCTCGCCGCGACCTTCCACGAACTCGCCGAGCGCATCCGGCGCCGCGGGCTCATCATCATCGTCTCCGACCTCTGGGACGAGCCGGCCGAAGTCCTCACCGCGCTCCGGCACTTCCGCCACCGCCGCCACGAGGTCATCGTCTTCCACGTCCTCGACCGCTCCGAGCTCGAGCTCTCCTTCCGCGGACCGGTCCGGCTTCACGACCTCGAGACCGGCCGGGAAATGACGGTGGACGCGGCGCAGGCCGGCCGCCGCTACCGAACCTCGACCCGGACGTTCTTCGAGCGCTTCGAGCGCGGCTGTCACGAAGCCCGCATTGACTACCACCTGCTGACCACAGACCAACCCTACGACCGGGCCCTGTTCGCCTACCTCAACCGCCGCAGCAACCTCAAGTAGAATGCTCGGTTTCGGCCTGCCCGCACTCCTGCCGCTCGCATTCCTCGCGGCCCTGCCGGTGGTCATCCACCTCGTCTCGCGGGCCCGCCTGCGCCGACTCGATTTCCCTTCCCTGCGCCTGCTCGAACACCTCAAGCGCGAACGGGTCGCCCTGTCCCGGCTCAAAGAAATCCTGCTCCTCATCCTGCGCACCCTGGCCCTGCTCGCCCTGCTCCTCGCCCTGGCCCGGCCCTGGCTCCGCTCCGGGTCCGGGGCGGCCGGCCCGACCGACCTCGTCCTGCTCGTGGACGACTCCTACAGCATGCAGTACGGCTCGACCTGGCCCCGCGCCTGCTCCCTTGCCCGCAAACTCCTCCGGACCTCGCCGCCGGACGCCCGGACCGTCATCCTCACCGCCTCGGGGCCGGACCGGCCCGCACGCACGCTCGCGCCCGGCCCCGCGACCGTGCTCCTCGACACGCTCCGTCCCTCCTGGACCGACGCCCGCATCGTCGAAGCCCTGCCCCGGGCGGTGCGGGTCGCCGACTCGCTCGGTGCGCGGCTCGTCCTGCTGACCGACCTCCAGCACCGCTCGCTCACCGGCAACTGGACCGTGACCGAAGGACGTGATGTGCTCATCCTCAACGCCGGTGCCCAAAGGCCGGACAACCTCGCGGTCACCGGCCTCGAACTCGCCCGGCCGGTCGCGATTCTCGACCGCGAGACCGCGGTCCGAATCGAACTCGCCAACCACGGCCCGGACCCCGCGGTTGCCTCCCTCGAACTCGAAACCGACGGTCGGCCCCTCGCCGGGACGCAAACAACCATCAACCTGCCCGCCCGCCGGTCCAGCGTACTCAACCTCGACATCCGCTTCCCCCGACCCGGGCCGACCGTGCTCTCCGCGCAACTGCGCTCCGCCTCGGACTCACTGCCCGCGGACAACACCCGCCACCTCGCGGTGGATGTGCGCACCGAACTCAGAGTCCTCCTGCTCGGCTCCGCGCGAGTGCCCAGCCGCTACGCCGCGGCGGCGCTCCTCGCCGACCGGGCCGGGGCCATCACTCTCACCGAATCCCCGGACGGACGGCTCGACCGCCACGACCTGCGCGACTACGACGCGGTCGTCGCGCTCGATGCGCTCGCACTCACCGACGCGGACTGGACCCGCCTCCTCTTCGGCCTCACCGGCGGCACCGGCCTCGTGTTGATGGCCAGCCCGACGACCGCGGTCCCGGCCGCGCTGGCCGGTTTCGCCCGCAGTCAAGGCATCCTCCGCCCGTCCGGCTTCCTCGCCGTGACCGAGGCGGACTCACTGCACCCGCTCTTCACCGGCATTGACCCCGGCCTCTGGCAGACCCCGCGCATCACCGCCGCGGCCCGGCTCCGACCCGACTCCGCTCGCGTCCTCGCCCGCTTCGGCGACGGCAACCCCTTCCTGCTCGAAGCCGCGGCAGGCCGGGTCCTGCTCTGGGCGACCGGCCCGGCCCCGGAATTCACCGACCTCGTGCGCCGCGCCGCGTTCGTGCCCCTGCTCGTCTCCTCGGTCGAACACGTCGCGCTCGGCGGCAGGGTCCGCTCCGCGCACGTCGGCGACACGCTCCGTTTCCCGACCGGCTCCTCGGTCGGCGATGCCCTGCTCGCCACGCCCGACCGCCGGATGATGGTCGAACCACGCCGACACCAGGGAGAAATGGTCTACGAACGCACGGACACGCGCCGGCCCGGCGCCTACCGGCTCACCGCCGCGCTCACCGACGAAACGGTCGCGCTGGCCGCGGTCAACATCCGTCCCGGGGAAAGTGACCTCGAACGCATCCGGCCCGACGCCCTGCCGCCGAACGTCCGCGTCGCCGACGACTACGACGGCGGCCGGGACCTCACCCAGCTCCTCCTCTTCCTCGCCGCGGGCGCGTTCGCGGCCGAGTTGCTGCTCCTGCTCCTGCTGTTCTGACCCGGCGCGGACTAGAGCACCATCCCGGTGTGCAGGTAGCTCACGTACCGGTTGAAGATCGTCTCGTCCTCGAGAATCGCCACCCGGCTGACCAGCCCGACCTCGCCCTCCTGCACGACCTTGAGCCCGTAGGCCTGGTGGCCCGGCTCGCGAACGATGAAGCCCAGCTCGTAGACCTCCTCGGTCTTCCGATAGCCCCGGCCGGTGACGCTCTCCATGAACCAGGCGACATTATCGGCAAGCACCGCCAGCGCGGCCATCGCCTGCATCGGATTCAACAGCGGCACGCGGACAACCTCGCCCCCGGTCGCACGCGAATCTATGACCTCGGCGCGAGCGACATCGAAGTACTGCTTGACCGTCTCCAGCGTATCCGATTCCATGGGGACAGCCTAGCCCGGTCTGCCCCCCTGTCAAGCCCGGCTCAAGGCAGTTTCTGGCCGAAAAGGTGAGCGTAGACCAGCGCGTCTTCGCGCATACTGGCGATGATGCAGAACTCGTTCGGCTGGTGCGCCGAGCCGGTCGCACGGCCCCAAACCACGGTCGCAATCCCCAGTCGCCGGAAGAACGAAGCGACCGTCCCGCCGCCGATGCCGGCCGGCTTCGCCTTGCGGCCCAACACCTCGCGCACCGCCCGGGCCAGCATCCGGACCACCGGCGCGTCGGCCGGGGTCGGCGGCGGCGCCTGCAGCCACTGCGTCTGCGCCAGCTCGACCTTCACCCCGAACTCGCCTGCAACCCGCTCCGCGCTCTCCTTCATCACCGCCAGCACCTCCTCCAGCCGGTACTGGGGCAGGACCCGGCAGTCGAAATGGAACACATCCTCGCCCGGAATCGTGTTCACGTTCGGCACGTTCGCCTCCTTCCGGGTCGGCTCGAAAGTGGACTCGGGTGGAGAATACAGAGAGTCGGCATCGGTGAACCGCTCGTGCAGGGCTCGGTCCACCGCCAGCACCGTCGCCGCGCCGGCCCGGTGGGCATTGCGACCCAGCGCCGGCGTCGAAGCGTGCGCCTGTGCGCCCAACACCCGGAACCGCACCCAGGCGATGGACTTCTCCGCGACCTCCAGCATCGTGCCCTCGGCGTTGCCCGCATCCGGTACCACGACCAGATCATCGGGCCGGCACAATTCCTGGTTCGCCAGCAACCAGTCCGCGCCGAACTTCGACCCCACCTCCTCATCCGCGACCAGCATCAACGCCACGTCGAAGGCGGGCTTGAGCCCGAGCTCCACCATCACCCGCGCCGCAAAACACGAAGCCACCAGCTCCTGCTGATTATCCTCCACCCCGCGGCCATAGATACGGCCATCCCGGACCACGGCCTTGAAAGGGTCGGTCTCCCACAACTCGCGCGGCCCGGCCGGCACCACGTCCAGGTGCGTCATCACCCACAGAGTCCGAGACCGGTCCTGCCCGCCCAGCCGCGCCACCAGGCTCGGCCGGTAGCCACACGGCGCGGCCGGGTCCGGGGCCCGAAACTCGGTCACCTGAAGCCCCCAACCCGCAAGCATCGGCCGCAGGAACTCCACCCGGTCCCGCTCGCCCTCACCGCCGTAAGCCGGGCTCAACGCCGGTCGGGCCACCAGCTCCTCCTGCAGACGCACCATCTCCGGCTCCAACTTGGCCAACCGACGGCTGATACGCTCCAGCACCTCACGACTCCACATCGTCAAGACTCCTTTCCGGTCACAAACGGACGCTCGACAGACACCATCGCCCGATGATACCGCCCGCGCCCAGACAATCAACAGCCCCGCAGGGGTGGACAAGATGGCCATACACGCGAATTGTACGCAAGACGCGCACCAACCCGCCGGTACTCGCGAAGATACAGAACTCGGTTTCAACAGCCCCGCACTCCCCGAATTTCGGCAGGCCAAGGTGTGTAATTACGCACCATTGCCGGTTTCCGCGATTCGCCGTAACCGGATAACCAAGCGGCGCTTAAGC
>DSBX01000073.1 GCA_011049385.1 Caldifarciminota bacterium
CGCGTTGTAGTTAGCTATGACATTATCGCGTTGCATCCACAAGAGAGGGCGATACCAGGTTGACACGGGGGTAGGGGCGGGTATTATAGTTCTGAGCGCAATACCCTGCGCAACGCCGACCGGGTTAGTCGGTGCAGGCAAGGGCGAGACGATTCTGTCTCGCCGTTTTTTGTCAGGAGGATTGTATGCGTGGTCCTTTTATGCTGAGACCGTTGCAGGTGGATATGTCCGTGCCCTGTCGGGTGGGCGGAGTGTACGGGCTGGGGAAGGATTCACGCCAGGTCCGCTTCGTCGGTTTCGCGGACCGCAACGTCCGCGAAGCCATCAAGTCCCACTGGAACGAGTACGAGTTCTTCTGGTTCCAGCCCTGCCTCTCGGCCCGCGATGCCTATCTCCGGGTCTGCCAGCAGTATCACAAGCAGATGGAGAACGGCGGTCTCGACGTCGAAGAGCACCCGGCCGCGCCCGCGGGCGTGACCGAGAAGTGCCCGGTCTGCGGCAAGTAGCGGGCCGGTCCGGACGCGAAGCGGCGGACCCGGAGTTCCGAGGTCTAGTTTGGCACGACGATGCCGGCCTCGTTGAGCAGGCCGGCGATGAGCGCACTTTCGATTCCGAAGTACAACTGCTGTGAGAGCGGCCAGTCGTCGGGCCGGGTGCCGATTGCGGCCCCGGCCTTGAGCTGGGCCGGGACCATGTGGCCGAGGATGAGGTCGGCCCGCAGTTCCAGTCCGGCGCCGAGCCGGGCCCGGCCGAGTTCTTCCGCGTCCGGGAGCCAGTTCCGACGGAGCAGGCCGCCTTCGACGAAAGCGGCGGCGTTGAAGTTGGAGAGGAAGACGGGCGCGTTGCCGATGCCGCGTTCGACCCGCCAGAGCGGCGTGCGGGTCTCGACCCCGGCCAGTAGGACGTGCGCGGCCCGGCGTTCGGAAGCGGCCGCGAAGCCGCGTACGCCGAGCGCGGCCGGGCCGGGCACGAGACGCCAGGCCGAGTCGGCCGAGGCGTCGCCGGTTGCGACGCCGAAGGCGACCCGGGCCCGGAGCGAGGTGCGGCCGGGCAGGCGGTACCAGTGCCGGAAGTCGTGGAAGACGCTGAGCCGGTTGCGCAGGCCGAGCGCGGAGCGGTGTTCGAGCGCGGCCGAGACGCCGATCGTGCCGCCTTCTTCGGGTGCGACCGAGAGCCGGTAACTGCGGGCGTGGGAGCGGGCGAAGCCGGAGAGCAGGCGCAGGCCGATTTCCTCTTCCCGTTCGGCCCGGAGCCCAAGCGTGAGCGTGGTGGTGTTCCGGGTGCGGCGGAAGGGGAGGCGGGTAAAGGCACCGAGGACCTGGCGGTCGAGAGCGAGGTCGGTCTCGAGCGCGAGGTCGGGCCGGATGCCCGAGTAGCCGTAGTCGGCGATGAGCCGGGGCCCGGGTCGGCCGCCGGTGCGCCAGCCCGCGGCAAGGGTGTAGCGGTGGCGCTGGAGCGCGTCCCAGCCGAGGGTTATCGCGCCGAAGGTCCAGCCGTCCGATTCCGGCATCGGCAGGGGGAACCAGAGCGCGGGCGCGAGCGAGGGCAGGGGTGTGTAGTAGTAGAGTGTCGGCGCTGTGGGCCGGGAATCCTCCGGAGGCGAAGGGATCCCTTTTCTCTCTTTCTCTCGCGTCTCCGGCGCGGCTTCCGGAGTCCAGGACTCCGGGTCGAGGGGTAGGACCGCGATGTCGAAACCGTCCGGGCCGAAGGCGGTGACCGCAAGACTGCGGTTGTCGGGCGCGACCGCGGGTTCGAACAGGCCCCAGCGGGCGTTGGTACAGTGGTAGAGGGCGTCCCGGTCCGGGGACCAGGCGTGGATGTTGAACACGCCGGAGCGGTCGGACACGAAGTAGAGCCAGCCGCCGACCGGGGACCAGGCCGGCGCGAGGTTCACCGCCCGGTCATCCACGACCGGGATTACCCAGCCGGTGCGGGAGTCGAGGACTTCGACCGCGGTGCGGCCGTCGAACCGGTTGACCGCGACCGCGATGTAGCGGCCGTCGGGCGAGAAGCGGGGGCGGCTGTAGCCGGTCGGCTCGGCGGTGTTGGTGATGTTCTCGACCGAGCCGTCACGCAGGTCGAGGATGGCGAGGTCGGTCATCCCGCCGTGATGGAGAACGAAGACGACCCGGATGCTGTCCGGCGCGCAGTCCGGTTCCGAGGCGCGCAGGCCGCGGGTGAGTCGGGCGGGCCGGCCGGTGGCGAGGTCGAGCGCCCAGAGGTCGGAGTACTCGTAGTAGTTGCGCACGACGTTGCGCTCGGCGAAGAGGAGCCGGTTGTCCGGCGTCAGGCTGAGCTGGCCGCCGACCAGGCCGCGGTGCAGGACCCGGGTCGCGCCGGTCGCCGGGCTGACCGCCTTTATCGCCGGGTACTCGGTGCCGTCGCGGGAGAGGTAGTAGATTTTCCGGCCGGAGCGGGACCAGAGCGGCGCGGCCGCGTACCAGCCCTCGGTGGTGACGGGCCGGGGCCGGGTGAGGCCCCCGGCTTCGAGTTCCCGGCCGACACTGTCGGCGTGGCGGCGGAGGTCGGCGTGCCAGTCGCGCCAGAGCGCAGGAAAACGGCGGCCGAAGACGCGGCGGGCGTGCGTCTCCACCGAGAAGGGCAGGGCGCCGGCGCGACTGCGGTGGTAGGTTGGCCAGATCGTGTCGCTGGAGGACAGGCTGTGCTTCTCGACCCAGCGGTAGAAGGCGCCGCCGTAGAGGTAGGGCGCGCTGCCGCCGGGCCAGCGTTCCAGGCCGTAGTGGGCGGCGCGGTCAACGGGCAGGAGCCGGTTCGTGTCCGCCGCGGCGCGGAGCATCATATCCTCTTCGGCACTGCCGACCCGGCCGCGGCCGGTGAAGGCGCTCTCGGCCTTCATTGCCCAGCCTTCGATGAGCCAGAACGGCGCGAGCGGACCGGTGACGATGGCCCGGCCGAACACGCGGCGCAGGAAGGCGGGCACGCCGCGGATCATGTCGAGTTGGAGGACGTGGGCGTACTCGTGGACGATGAGGGTGTAGAGCCAGTCGTCGAAGGCGACCCGGTTGCCCGCGGGCAGGGTCGGGATGATGGTGATGGTGTTGCGGGGCACGGGCGCGGCCCAGCCGTTGGCGTAGTCGAAGAAGTCGGCGACGACGACGTCGGTGCGTTCGCGCGGGGTCCAGCGCGCGAACGGCACGAGCACGGCGTGAGCCTCCTCGCAGAGCAGGGCAACCCGGTGGCCGAGCGCGGAGTCGGCCGCTTCGGGCCGGTGTCGGTTCGGGCTGGAGAAGTGGACCGCGAAGTTGGCGGTTTCGAAAGTGTACCAGTTGAGCGCCGGGTCCACCGTGACCGAGCCCGGGACCTGGCCGAGGAGCACGAGCGCCAGCAGGAGCGTCATCCGGGCAGTAGCGCCTTCACCAGCACCGTGGCGTAGGAGCCTGCGGGCAGGAAGAAGCCGGCGGTGAGCCTCTGCCGGCCGGGGTAGAGGTCGTCCGGCCCGGGTCGGGAGAGGACCGGGTTCTTCGGGACGACGACCGCGGGCCGGTCCCAGGTTCGGAAGAAGAGCCCGCGCAGGCGGAAGGGCAGTTTCGCCGCGTCGAGGGTGAGCCGTTCCCGGGCGAGGACCTCGGTCATCGCCTGTTCGACCCGGTCACTGGTGAAGCGGGCGCGGGGACCGGGAGCCGGGATGACCAGCCTAGAGAGGTAGCGGAACTGCCCGGCGTCCACCCGGCGGTAGAAGGCGAAGGTGCCGAGGTTGTACTCCAGCCGGCGCAGGTCGAGCCCGCTACGTTCGAGGACCAGGGTGAGCGTCTCGTTCCAGACCCAGGACTGCCAGGCGTTCAGGAACAGTTCGAGCAGGGGGCGGTCAATGCGCCGGACCGCGCCCTCGAAGTCGCCGGGTTCGGCGATGAGCCAGCCGATGGCGGCGCGTGCTTCGGGCGGGACGTGGGACAGGCAGGCGCGCCAGTCGCCCCAGTGTTCCAGTATCGTCCGCTTGCGGCGGCGTGCGTCGGCGTCGTCGTTCGCGGACGGGGTGGCGAGCCAGAGCTTGAGTGCGCCGTTGTAGTGGCCGGCGATGAGCCGGCGGGCGATGAAGCCCTGGCCGTGGCGGGCCGAGCCGAGACGCTGTTCGTCGTAGTAGTTGGGAAAGCCGGACCGGCAGACGACGGGCCAGGCTTCGAGCACCGCTTCGGTCTCTTCGGGTTGGAGGGCGCGCAGGGTGACGGTGAAGCGGTTGCCGAGCAGGACGTCGCGGCTGACCGGTTCGTCGCTCCGGCCGACGAACTCCAGCCGCCAGTTCTTCTCGCGGATTGCCGGCGGCCCGGCGGTGATGGTCGAGAGGTACTGGACCGAGCGCGAGTAACGGTCCTTGAGCCCGGCC
Source organism: Caldifarciminota bacterium (assembly GCA_011049385.1). GTDB lineage: Bacteria > Hydrothermota > Tepidihabitantia > Tepidihabitantales > Tepidihabitantaceae > DSBX01. The sequence continues at coordinate 4,343 of DSBX01000073.1, forward strand.
CGGCCGATGTGGCGGAACCGGTGACGGCGTTCCAGCTCGCGGATGACGTCAAGGGTGTTCCAGAGCTGTTTCTCCAGGCGGTAGACCGCGTAGCGGCCCCGGCGGCCGGGCCGGAGGCGGAGCCGCTCCTCGACCTTGAAATCCTCGGGCCGGGCCTTGAGCTTCACTCGGCTATTCCGCGAGCAGGGCCGTGATTTCGTCGGCGGTGCCGGCCGGGTAGACGGTCGCGTCGCGGTCAATGCGGCGGACCAGTCCGGCCAGGACCCGGCCCGGGCCGGGTTCGAGGTAGTTGGTGATGCCCAGCGCGCGGCAGGACCGGATCGTCTCGACCCAGCGCACCGGGCTGGTGAGCTGGCGGCCGAGCGCGTAGCGGAGTTCGCCCGGGGAGCGCAACTGGCGGCCGGTGATGTTGGCGATGACCGGGCAGCGGCCGCGCCGGAACTCGAAGCCGGCGAGGTAGTCGGCGAAGGCCCGGGCCGATTCGTCGAGCAGGGGCGAATGGAAGGCGCCCGAGACCGGCAGGAGCACCGCCTTGCGCGCACCGATTTCCGGGGCGAGTTCGACCGCGCGACGGACCGCTTCGACCTCGCCCGAAATCACGGTCTGGAGCGGTTCGTTGAAGTTGGCCGGGACGACGATACCCTCGATGCGGGAGCAGAGCTCGCCGACCTTCTCGGCATCGGCGCCGATGATGGCGGCCATCGTGCCCGGGTTCTTCTCGCCCTCGGCGGCCATCAGTTCCGCGCGCCGGCGCACGAGCTTGAGCACGCTCTCGAAGTCGAGCGCGCCGGCGGCGTAGAGCGCGGAGTATTCGCCGAGCGAGTGGCCGGCGACTGCGGGCGGTTCGAGCGCGGGCAGGGCGGCAAGCACCGCCATCGAGTGGACGAGGATGGCGGGCTGGGTGTAGCGGGTCGAGCGCAGGCGGTCTTCCGGGCCCTGGAACGATATCTCGCGGATGTCGAATTCGAGGACGTCGCAGGCGCGGTCGTAAACCGCCCGCGATTCGGGAAAGCGGTCGTAGAGGTCCGCGCCCATGCCGACGAACTGCGAGCCCTGGCCGGGGAAGATGAGGCCGCAGGATACCTTTACCATCGAAGCTCCTTTCTGCGCGAGCGTGCGCGCCGACGACCGCTTATCTTAGAGACAGGACCGGTGCCGGTCAACCCGGCGCCGGAACCGGGTGTGGATGCAACGCGATAATGTCATAGCTAACTACAACGCGAAAATGTCATACCTGCCTGCTTGGACAGTGTTACCGGGTAGACTGGCTACATGTTGCAAGAACCAGTCTTCACCGAGGCC
>DSBX01000172.1 GCA_011049385.1 Caldifarciminota bacterium
CGGCGTCCGGATACCACGGCCGGCGGCAGGGTTCGTCGGCCCGACCATAGACATAGAGATGACGCTGGAACCCGCCGGCCGTGGTATCCGGACGCCGGTAGCGGCCGTCGCCCAGCGTCGTGCCGCACCAGCGGATGCCCGACCGCAGGACCCGCCTGAGATTGTCGGCCAGCCGCCGGATTTCCTCGGGCCGGAGACCGCCCGCCGGGCGGTCCGGCCGGATGCCGGCCCGGAAGAGCGCCTCGTCGGAGTAGATGTTGCCGACACCACAGCAGACCGACTGGTCCAACAGCAGGGTCTTGACCGCGGCTTTCCTGCCCGCCAGCCGCTCGGACAGGAACCGGCTGGTGAACGCCCGTTCCACCGGCTCCGGCCCCATCCTGCGCATCCCGGCCAGCGCGGCCGGGTACTTTCCCCGCTCAACGAGATAGAGCCGGCCCAGCGCGCGCGGTTCGACGAACACGAGCGCCCGTCCCCCGCTGAGCCGGAACCGGACCCGCTCGTGACGGCGAACCGCGGCTCGGGCGGGAACGACCTGCAGGTGACCGCTCAGGCGCAGGTGAATGACGAGCTCAAACCCGGCATCAAGACCGATGATGAGATACTTGCCCCGCCGCCCGACCCGCTCGATGCGCCGGCCCTGACAGCCGGAAGCGAACCGCCCCGCGCCGGGCCAGCCCACGATGTCCGGCCGCCGAACCTCAACCGCGGCAATCCGCCGGCCGGCCAGCAGGGGCTCGAGCTCGCGCCGAATCGTCTCGACTTCGGGAAGCTCGGGCATGGCTCAGCCAGCCACCCGGCCCGCTAACTGCCCAGCGAGCTGAGCATCTGCCGGGTCGAACCTGCGGACGACAGCAACTCCACCGCGCGCTTGAGGTGAACATCGTTGCGGAGCCGCATCTGGTACTCGCCGCGCATACCCAACAGCTTGCCCCCCACCTCGCGCTCGACTTCGCCGGCCAGGTGTTCCCGGGCCGAGTCGAACTCGATATCGGTGAACTCGACCTCCTTGACGTCACGCAGGTAGGAACGGAACCGGTCGAGCACCCGGTCGTCGGCCACGAAGTCCATCGTCAGGTCCCGGTGGTCGTCCTTGTACTCGATCGCGAAATCGAAGAACACCGAGCGGGTCAGCCGCATCTCGAACTCGTTGCGGAGTTCGTACTGGACGAAGGCATCCGGCACGATCGCGCCGCCGCCGCACACCGGCCGGCCCAGCTCGCCCAGGGTCCGGTACACGGTACCGTCGTCACGACGCGGCGCCGGCCGGGGTGGAGCCTCTTCATCTTCGTACTCATCTTCGAGGTCGTCGCCTTTTGAGTCCCTCGGCCGGTTGATGCACCGACCGCTCGGCGTGTACCAGTAGGCGGTCGTGAGCTTGACCGCAGTTGTCGCGTCAAGCTGGTGAATCGTCTGGACCGAACCCTTGCCGAAAGTCGTGTCGCCCAGGATCAGCGCCCGCTCCCAGTCCTGCAACGCGCCGGCGACAATCTCCGCCGCCGAGGCACTGCTCCGGTCCACCAGCACGACCATCGGGAAATCTCCGTTCATATCCGGCTCCTCAGACAGGAACTCCTGGCGACTGCCCGGCACCCGGCCCTCGGTGCGCACCACCACCCGGCCCGGGGGCAGGAACAGGTCGGACACGTCACGGCCCTCGCGCAACAGCCCGCCGCCGTTCGAACGCAGGTCGAGAACCAGCTTCTTCGCCCCGACCCCGAACAGCGAATCCACCGCGGCCCGCAGTTCCGTGGTCGCGACCTTCGAGAAATCGGCCAGCCGGACGTAACCGATGTCGCCGCTCACCATCCCGGCATAGGGCACCGCCCGGATGTTGATGATTGCCCTGGTCAGCTCGACCGGAATCGGCTCCTTCACGCCGGGCCGGTCAAGGTCAACCTTGACGTTGGTCCCGGGCTTGCCGCGCAGGAGTTTCACCGCATCGGTGGTGGTGAAGCCCTTGGTCGAGGCGCCGTCTATCCGGGCAATCCGGTCCCCGCCCCGGACCCCGGCCCGCTCGGCCGGCGTCCCCTCGATGGGCGCGATAACCGTCAATCGCCCGTCCACGGTGCCGATGTGAATGCCGATGCCGCCGAACTGGGCCTCGGTCCGGACCCGGAGTTCGTCGTAGTCGTCCTCTTCGAGGAAGTCGGTATAAGGGTCGAGCGAGCCCAGCAACCCGCGGATGGCCGAACGGATGATCTCATCCGGGCTGACCGGCTCGACGTAGTTGGCCAGCACCAGCCCGACCACCCGGCTGAAAGTCTGCAGGCTCTGTCCCAAAGTCGCGGTGCGCTGGGCCCAGAGCCGGCCGAACAACCCGCCGACGACCAGCGCCAGCGCCACCGCGGCGGTAATCGCAACTCTTCTCTTCATCTCAAATCAGTCCTTTGCGTTTCAGCACCTCGGTCGCCAGTCGCCGCACCTCCACCTGCGACTCCTCGGCGGGCCGGGTGCCGTCAACGATACGAATGCGCTTCGGTGCGCGCCGGGCCAGCCTGATGTAGCTGTCCCTGACCCGCTGATGAAATTCTACCCGCTCTCGCTCCAGCCTGTCAAGCCGGGAGCCCTCTTTCCGGCGCCGGCCCACCTCGACCGGCAGGTCCACCAGTATCGTCAGGTCCGGCCGCAGGCCCGCGGTCGCCAGCTTGTTCAGCCGGGACACGACCCTCTCCCCCAGCTCCCGCCCTCCCCCCTGGTAGGCCAGTGACGACTCACTGAAACGGTCGAGGATGATGACCGTGCCCGCGCGCAGGGCGGGCATCAGCTTCTCCCGGACGTGCTGGTTGCGGCTGGCGAGGTAGAGAAAAAGCTCGGTCCGGCCGTCCATCGCCGCCGCGTCCGGGTCGAGCAGAACCGCCCGGATGCGTTCGCCGATATCGGTCCCACCCGGCTCCCGCGACACCAGCACGGAAAGCCCCAAACCGCGCAGGTGCACGGCCAGCCGTTCGACCTGGGTGGACTTGCCCGAGCCTTCGACGCCCTCGAAGGTCAGCAGTGCGCCGCGCACCGGCCCGGCCTATTTCCTGGCCGGCTTCCGCTTCTTCGGCGCGGCCTTCACCGCCTTGTGGGCGTACCGGCGGATGAACGCCTCGGTCCGGTCGCGGCAGACATCATCCGGGAACTGGTTCGGTGGCGTCTTCATGAAGTAACTCGACGGCGCGATGACACTGCCCGAGAGCCCGTGGTCCAGCGCCAGCTTCGCGCACCGCACCGCGTCAATCACCACGCCGGCCGAGTTCGGCGAATCCCACACCTCCAGCTTCAGCTCCAGGTTCAGCGGCACGTCGCCGAAAGTCTGGCCCTCGAGCCGGATGTGCGCCCACTTCCGGTCCTTCAGCCAGGCGATGTAGTCGGACGGGCCGATGTAGATATTGTCCCCGCCGATGTCGTAAGGCAGGAGCGACGTCACCGCGCCGGTCTTCGAAACCTTCTTCGAATGCAGGCGACTGCGCTCGAGCATGTTCAGGAAGTCGGTGTTGCCGCCGACGTTCAGCTGGGAAGTCCGGAGCAGCTTCACCCCGCGGTCGTTGAACAGGGAAACCAGCATCCGGTGCAGAATCGTCGCCCCGACCTGGGACTTGATATCGTCGCCGATGACCGGCATGCCCGCGGCCTTGAACCGGCGGTGCCAGTACTTCTGGGAAGCGATGAACACAGGGATGCAGTTCACGAAGGCACAACCCGCCTTCAGCACCTGCTCCACGTACCACTTCGTCGCCTCCTCACTGCCGACCGGCAGGTAGTTCACGACCACGTCGGTCTTCGTCCGCTTCAGCGCACCGACGATGTCCGCGGTCGGGCCCGGCGCGGGCTCGATAATCTGGGAGAGATAATAGCCGAGCCCGTCGTGGGTCATCCCGCGCAGGACCTTGACCCCGCTCTTCGGCACGTCGGCGAACTTCCAGGTATTGTTCGGGCCGGACTCGATCGCCTGACTCAGGTCCTTGCCGACCTTGCGCTTGTCAATATCAATCGCGACGGTGAACTCGATGTCGCTGACGTGGTAACCGCCGAGGTTGACGTGCATCAGGCCCGGAATCCTGTCCTCGGACTTGGCGTTACGATAGAAATGGACACCCTGCACGAAACTGCTGGCGCAGTTGCCAACACCGATAATGCCGACTCTGACCTTGGGCATTAGAAGACCTCCTGGTAATCTGAGCTGTGTTTCAAGATAGACATTTCCCGGATTCAGTCAAGCGGCCAGACACTGCCGAGAAAAGGATTGACCAACATCGCCCGGGCGAAACTCCCGCTCTCGCCGTGGCCCGGGTACAACACCGTCTCGCCCGCCAGCCGGGCCCGAAGCGACAACAGCGACTCGCGCATCAGCCGGTTCGACCCGCCCGGGAAATCGGTCCGGCCGATGGAATCGAGGAACAGCGTGTCGCCGGTGAAAGCCATCTCCCCGCCCAGCAGGCAGATACCGCCGGGCGTGTGGCCGGGCGTGTGGAGCACGGTCAGCTCCAACTCCCCCACCTTCACCACGTCGCCCGACGCCAGCGTCCGGGAAGGCTCGAGCGCGGACACCGTGATACCCAGGTACGAAGCAAGGCTCTCGTCCGGCTCGGACAGCATCGCCGCGTCCTCGGCGTGGATGAGCAGTTCCGCGCCGGTCGCGGTCAGAAGCGGCTCGTTTCCCGCCACGTGGTCAATGTGACCGTGGGTATTGATGACCAGGCGCAGAGTGCCGCCCAGCTCCCCGACGCGGGACAGGATTCGACCCGGCTCCGCGCCCGGGTCAATCACCGCCAGCTCGCCTTCGGAACTCACGATATAGCAATTCGCCGCCAGCGGCCCGACGACCAGCCGTTCGACCTCAGCCACAGTCGCCTGCCCGGCGGGCGCTCATTGCGTTCGGGTGCCGACTCATACACTTGATACTCACGCGGCCCTCATCTTAGGACGATGGCCGACAGAGTCAAGCCGCCCGCGGGACACCCTGTCCATCCTCTTTGACTTTGCCGGAACCCGGACTGATAATGCAGGTATGAGAATGGCAATGCTCCTTCTCGGGATGGTGGGGATGCTTGCGCTCGAGGCCGGGCAGGGCCGGATGGCCGGGTATGAACTGCGCAGGACGCAGCACGCCGCGCACGCGCTGCCCGGCCCGGTTCGGCCGGTCGCGGCAATCACCGCCCCGGACGCCTGATGCCTCCCGAATCCGGCCCGCGCGCCCGGACCGGGGTCAAGGTAGTCATCCATAATGCGGTAAGCGCGGACGGCCGACTGACCGGGTTCGAGGTTGACATGGCCGAGTATTACCGGCTGGCCGGGACCTGGCCGGAAGATGCGACCCTGTGCGGCATAATAAGAGATCCTTGACATCAGCGGGGTTTCGGAGACGCAATGCTGAACTACCTCTCGGGTGTGGAACACCCTCGGTCGAAATGACAGCGCTCTAAGTCGGTTCTCTCCTCTCTCACCCTTTCTTCCTCTCTGTGACCTTGTGGTCTTACCTCCTGTCCGGATTTCCTCTGGCGTTCATCGGCGGTTAGTTCTTCCGGTCAGGAAAGGGATCTCTCCACTCCGGTCGAGATGACGGAGAGTTCCGGCGTTCATCGGCGGTTGCTTCCGGTTCCTTCACTAGACCACTGAACCACTTGACCGCTAGACCACTTCCTCCGGCGTCCTTCA
>DSBX01000197.1 GCA_011049385.1 Caldifarciminota bacterium
CGGCAACATGTATCGAGGTGAGATATTGCAGCAGGATGCGGAAGTGGTCAAGATCCGGCTAGCGGGCACAGACGAAATACGTACATTCTACGTCCGTGAAATACGGCAGATAGCCGAAGAGGGGCACCAGCTTCACCATGGACCCCAGTCTCCCTCGCGTACGGCAGAACCCTCTTCTGGCGAGGTGCAAGAGTGGGAGGCAAAAGGGGCGGCTGATGGCCGAAGCGCCACCGGGCTCAAGACCGCACTGGCTGGATTGGGTGGTTGTGCACTCGGCACAGTGGGTGGCGTACTTCTTGGTCCCCCAACAATCCTGACTGCAGGAGGCGGTGGTACGGCCGGTTGTCTGGGCGGATGGGGTGCAGGATACCTGGGTCAGACAAGCGCAAGTCCGCCCGCTGAGTCTCGTACACTGCATGATGCCTATATGCGTGGCTATCGTCGGGGTAGCGCAACGTCAAACACTACCGCCCTGCTAGTGGGAACCGGCACTACCCTGGCTGCAATAATCCTCTCAGCTGTTCTACTGGTACCAGCATACTTCTAGCGGCGGTGGGCCTGATGCTCGGGTCGGCTTCAACCTCGACCCGGCGATGGAGCAGGTTTCGGAATGTATTGGCCCGCCCCAGCTAAGGTATCTGCATCCAGTCGAAGCCTGAATTGCCTTCGACTATCTCGTTGAACACCCCGCCAACGTCGTTAACGGTCAGCGAGAGCTTCCAGTTATTCGTCTTGAAATCGTAGATATGAGCGTCGCTCGAAACATCGAACCGGAGGTAGTCCTTGTACCCAATGCCCAGCCCGAAACACAGACCCACCGACCGCACTCGGCCGAAGTCGTTTCGGGTCAGCACGTCCCAGAGCCCGATGCGTCGGGTCGCCGAACCTTCGCGCTCGACCTCAAAGCCGCCGCGCGCTCCGGTCAGGTCTTCAAAATAGCCACAACGAAGCGAGATGACCTGGACGAAGGTTCCCTCAACCGCGAAGCTCTTCCAAGCACTGCGTAGTCCCGTAATCGGCGCCAGCAACGGCTGGTCCATCTGGACCATCACCCGCGCCCGGAAGAAGTCTTCGGCCGGCTGGAACACAGGTATGCTTGTCGGCGTGAAGCAGACCCCGGCACGCAGTATCCGAGGCATCGGGTCAGATACACCCGGGGCCACGTAGGTGAAGTCCGGGCCGAGATTCGCCACCGATAGACCGACGTTGAGGAAGGACCAGGGCTTGTAGAGCGCGCCGAAATCAGCCGCAAACCCCGAGCCGCTGCCCCCTCCCGAAATCCCGAGTTCCGGCATTGTTTCGCAGACCCAGTCAGGCACAAGATGACTATGGATGTACTGAAGATTGACGCCGACTCCAATCAAGTCAGAAAGCGCCAAGCCAGCGTGAATGCCGAACGCACCGTCCCAAGTCGTGTATCGCCCGAGGAACTGCCCCTGCTCGTTGATGACATCGGTTTCGCCAGTGGTCAGGTAGGTCCAGTTGATCCCGACGTTGGCCCTTTGATGCTTGGCACCGGTAGCCGGTAGCCCGAATCCGTAACTGCCGTGCGCGTAGTACATCCCCGGGTACAGCCCGGGCAACCACTGGGCGTAACTCTGGGACCCGCCCAGAGTCCTCTGGAACCCCAGACCGCCAGGGTTCCAGTATGCGGCGTCCGGGTCATCAGCCAGCGCGACCATAGCCCCGGCCAGGCCGGTGGAGCGCGCAGTCGGCCATATCCACAGGAACGGAACAGCGGGAGTCTGACCTGCTGTAGCGGCTGAGAACAGGGCGATGCAGATGGCTGCCAGACGAACTCGATGCCGGTTCAGTTGCTTCAATCCTGCCTCCTCTCCGGCCAAGCCGCAGCGTCCCGCTCCCGGCCCGGCCGTCCGAACTCATCTTTCCTCACGATATACTTCTAACCAATATCCGCAGGCTGTCAAGCAGGACGCGGGCAGTACAGGCCAGCTTGACTCCGCGAGGGAATCGGGTAGAAGTTTGGCGTGGAGAATAGAGATGCTGACCCGGGACCGCTTGCGCAACTCGGGCGCCCGGAAGTGCGTCTCGGGTTCCCCCCCCATTATCCGAATTATGCCCGCTAGCTTGACAGAGTGTTGAGCCGGGCCAAACCGTGTAGGCGCAGTGCGAGCTTGAAGCCACCAGTTTCGCGCCTCCCCAAGAGGAAGCTATGTCACGACCCCGCAACGTAGCCCTATCGCTGCTGCTGGTCAGTCTAATGCTCCCGCCATGTTTTGGAGCAGAGGATTCGCAGGAAGCCCCCCTATCTGCAAGGGTCCTCAGTGCGCAGTTGGCTCAGGTCAACAGAGAACTAGAACAAGCGCAGGCCGAACTCAATCGCATCAAACCACCCAACTGGTGCTGTTGCGCCGGGGCATTCTGTCTTGCTCCGGTAATCGGGGGCATCTTCTGGTACTTCGTAGACATCAAGCCCAAGCAGGACAAGCGTAGACAGCTAGAACAACGTGTCCGTGATCTGGAATGGCAACGCAACAACCTGCAAACGCAGTTGCTCTTGCTGAATCAGTGAGCGCTTCCGTTTGACACCAGGGGTTTCCGGGGGTCCGGTGACCGCAACCTGCTTGGCCCGGCGACGCGGTCCGGCCGGTCCTGAGCAGGAGCCCGATGCCTTTCCGCGATTCGAAATCCGACCACGGCCGGATTCGGGCAGGAGCGATGCAGAGAGCCGCTTCGTAGCGCGGACGGTTATCGGCTAGATGAGCCTGGTGTAGTCATCGTGCGAGCCGACCCAGAACCAGTGCAGGGTATCCCCGCGCAGAAGCGCCAGCGCCCGGTAGTCACGACCGATTCGCACCGACCAGACCCGGCCGACCTTCTTGAACCGCAGTGCCGGGTGGCGCGGATTCCTGCGCCAGAGAGCAAAAGCCCGCCGGACCCGGGCCCTGGTTTCCGGCGGCAGTGCGAAGTACGCCGCGCGAAAATCAGCCGTCGTTGAGGAGTTCATCCAGGGGTTCGGTCCGGCCGGCCGCGATGTCCTGCTCGGCCCGTTCCAGCGCATCGCGCAACCGCCCCCCGGTTCCGCTGTCCCGGGCAATCGCCGCGTCCCATTCGTCCAGTCGTCGGGACTCGAACTCGGCCAGCCAGCCGAGGAATTCGTCAAGCTGGTCCGCGGGCAGGGACTCGACCTCGCGAGCAAGCTTCTCAACGGTTCCAGTCATAGCTGAATGATACCCGGTCGGTCCCGCAAAGCAAGCACTGCGATTATCGGTGCCCGCAACCGACTTGCCCGGTAGTCTCGTCCGGCGTCCGGCCTCGGGCCGGGCCGAACCCGGTCGCCTTGACAGCCTGAGCGAGACGTTTAGAATGGCGGTCGTAATCGGTCCGCGATAGACACTCTTGAGCAATACGAACACGCCGGCCCGGCTGATTGACCATACCCTGCTCAGGCCCGACGCCACTCCGGAGCAGGTCGAGCGGCTGTGCGGCGAGGCGGCCGAGTTCGGTTTCGCCGCCGTCTGCGTGAACTCCGGCCACGTGCCGCTCTGCCGGAAACTGCTGGCGGACGGCAAGGTGGCGGTCTGCACCGTCATCGGCTTCCCGCTGGGCGCGAACCTGCGCGAGGCCAAGGCGGCCGAGGCCGAGGCCGCGGTCCGGTTCGGCGCGACCGAGCTCGATATGGTGATGAACATCGGCTGGCTCAAGGCCGGGGCCGACGAGATGGTCGTCTCCGATATCAGCCGGGTCGTCAACGCCGCGCCGGGCCTGGTCGTGAAGGTCATCATCGAGACCTGCCTGCTGACCGACGCGGAGAAGGAGCGGGCGACGCGGCTCGTGGTCAGCGCGGGCGCACATTTCGTCAAGACCTCGACCGGCTTTTCGACCGGCGGGGCGACGGTCGAGGACGTGGCCCTGCTCGCCCGGGTCGCGGGCGGCCGGCTCGGGGTCAAGGCTTCGGGCGGCATCCGCGACCTCGCGACCGCCCGGGCGATGGTCGCGGCCGGCGCGACCCGGCTCGGCACCAGCTCGGGCGTGAAGATATTCCGACAACAAGAGCAGTCCAAGGAGGACTAAATGGCCTACGGCAAGCTGAAGGAGTTCCTGCAGACCGAGCTCAAGGACGTTCGGGAGGCGGGGCTCTACAAGGAAGAGCGATTCATCTACGGCCCGCAGGGCGCGGGCATCAACGTCGAGTTCCCGGCCGGCGCGCCCAAGCAGGAAGTGCTCAACTTCTGCGCGAACAACTACCTCGGTCTTTCGAGCCACCCGGAAACCATCAAGGCCGCGCACACGGCGCTGGACGAGTGGGGCTACGGCCTCTCTTCGGTTCGCTTCATCTGCGGCACGCAGGACATCCACCGCCAGCTCGAACGTAAGATCGCCGACTTCCTCGAACTGGACGACGCGATTCTCTACTCGTCCTGTTTCGACGCCAACGGCGGCCTGTTCGAGGTGCTGTTCAAGCAAGAGGACGCCATCCTCACCGACGCACTCAACCACGCTTCGGTGATTGACGGCATCCGCCTCTCCAAGGCGAAGCGCTACATCGTCAAGCATATGGACCTCGCCGACCTCGAGGCCAAGCTCGCCAGCGACGAGGTACAGAACGCGCGCTTCCGCATCTTCGCCACCGACGGCGCGTTCTCGATGGACGGCGACGTCGCGCCGCTTGAGGGAATCTGCGACCTGTGCGAGAAGTACGACTGCCTCGTGATGGTGGACGACAGCCATTCCACCGGGTTCATGGGCAAGCACGGCAAGGGCACCCACGAGCACTGCGGCGTCCTCGGCCGGGTGGACATCATCACCTCGACGATGGGCAAGGCGCTCGGCGGGGCGTCCGGCGGGTTCACCGCCGCGCGCAAGGAGATCGTGGACATCCTGCGCCAGCGCTCCCGGCCCTACCTGTTCTCGAACTCACTGCCGCCGGTGATCGCCGCCTCGGCGATCACGATCGTTGACCTCCTCGCCCGGACGACCGAGCGCCGGGACAAGCTCGAGGCCAACACGATGTACTTCCGGGAGAAGATGACCGCGGCCGGCTTCGACATCCGGCCCGGCGTCCACCCGATCGTGCCGATAATGCTCTACAACGCCAAGCTCGCCCAGGATATGGCCAAGGAGCTCTACGCCGAGGGCATCTACGTCATCGGGTTCTTCTACCCGGTCGTCGGCAAGGGCCTCGCGCGCATCCGGGTCCAGCTCTCGGCCGCGCACGAGCTCGAGCACATTGACAAGGCCATCGCCGCGTTCAAGAAGGTCGGCGAGAAGTACGGCATCCTCGGCAAGTCCAAGGAAGAGATCATCGCCAGGTACGGCGAGTAGCACCGGCTTCTTTCGTTGCGGGGCGCGGGGCAACCTGCGCCCCGCCCGCTTTCACCCGGCCGTGATTGCGCGCCAGGCGCGCAGGAAGTTGCCGCCGAATATGGCCCGGATGTCCGGCTCGGAGAACCCGCGCCGGGCCAGCGCCTCGGCCAGCGCCGGGAGCCGGGAAACGTCCTCGAGCCCGCGCGGCGGCGGGTCCTCGAAGCCGTCGAAGTCCGAGCCCAGCGCCACCGCACCCGGCCCGGCCACCGCGGCCGCGTGCTCGATGTGGTCCGCGACGCGCTCCACCGTCACCGCGGCCGGGTCGTCGTCGAGGAAGCAGGGCAGGAAGACGATGCCGACCACCCCGCCC
>DSBX01000017.1 GCA_011049385.1 Caldifarciminota bacterium
GGATATCCTGAAGGGAACGGACGTCGCGGCCGACCTCGTACACCTGGCGGGTGGCCTGGGACAGCTCGCCCAGCGCGGCCTGGACGTTCTGAACCGTCGTGTTGGCGCTGTCGAGCCGGGCGCCGATCCCGGTTACGGTATCGGTCATCCGGCGGTCGAGGTCGCCCAACCGCTGGTCGAGCCGACTTGACATCTCGGCCAGCCCGCGGCCGGTCTGGTCGCGCAGGGCATCGAACTGCCTCTGCAGGAGCATTGCGTCGTCTCCTTCCCTCGCCGGTGCGCGTCCGCGGCGCAGGAAAACAACCAGCAGGACCGTCATCAACCCCAGCAGCAGCAGCGCAAAGGTCAGCAACAGCGTCAACAGCGGGTTCATCTCCGACAACATCGTAACCCAATCCGGAAAGGGTTCAAGGCCGTCTTGAACCCCGCCCCCCTTTTTCCTATGATTGACAATGTCGAATACACACCCGGTTGCAGCCATCCTCATGGGCAGTGAGAGTGACCGCGAGGTAATGAACGAAGCGGTCAAGATGTTCGACGAGTTTGCGGTTCCCTGCGAGGTGAAAGTCCTGTCCGCACACCGCACCCCGGACCGGGTCCGACGTTTCGTCCGGGCCGCGCCCGGCCGGGGCGTGAAGGTCCTCATCGCCGGCGCGGGAAAGGCCGCCCACCTCGCCGGCGCGGTCGCGGCCAATACCACCCTGCCGGTCATCGGCGTCCCGCTCGACGACGGGCTGGGCGGCCTCGATGCCCTGCTGTCCACGGTCCAGATGCCGCGCGGGGTCCCGGTCGCAACGGTCGCCATCGGCCGCACCGGGGCGGTCAACGCCGCCCTGCTCGCAATCCAGATTCTCGCCTTATCCGACGCGAACCTGGCCGCGGCACTGGCCCGGTACCGACTGCAAATGGCCCGGGGCGGCAAGACACGCTGACCACGCAACAACCCGGCAATAAGGAAGGAAGACTTGAAACCAGTTACGAGCATTGAACTGCCGGGCATCCCCCGCACCGCGCGGGGCAAGGTCCGGGAGATGTTCCGGGTCGGCGATGCCCTGCTCATCGTCTGCTCGGACCGCATTTCCGCTTTCGACGTTGTCCTGCCCGACGGCATCCCGGACAAGGGCCGGGTGCTGACCCGGCTCTCTCGTTTCTGGTTCGAACGCTTCCGCGACATCATCCCGAACCACCTCATCACGACCGAAGTCGAGGAGTTCCCGGCCGAGCTCGCACCCTTCACCGACCTCCTGCGCGACCGTGCGACCCTGGTCCGGGTCGCGGAACCGCTCCCGGTCGAGTGCATCGTCCGCGGCTACCTGGTCGGCAACGGCTGGAAGGAGTACCGCGAAACCGGCCGGGTCTGCGGCATCGAACTGCCGGACGGCCTGCGCCTTGCCGACCGCCTGCCCGAACCCATCTTCACGCCCTCCACCAAGGCAACCGACGGCCACGACGCCAACATCTCCCGCGAGGAGCTGGTCGCCACCGTCGGCGGTTCGTTCGCGGACATCATCGAGGATGCCTCGATGCGGCTTTACCGCGAAGCGGCGAAGTACGCGCTGGCACGAGGCATCATCATCGCCGACACCAAGTTCGAGTTCGGGGTCTGTGACGGCCGGCTGATGCTGATTGACGAGGCGCTGACCCCGGACTCCTCCCGGTTCTGGGAGGCGAGCGAGTACCGGGTCGGCGAGTCGCCCGCCAGTTTCGACAAGCAGTTCGTGCGCGACTACCTTGAGGGTCTGAACTGGAACAAGACCCCGCCCGGGCCGAGCCTGCCCGCGAAGATAGTCGCCGGCACCGCGGAGCGCTACCGCGAAGCCTACCGGCGGCTGGTCGGGCACGGACTGAACCAGCGCTGACCGCCCGCGCCGATGCTGGTTGCCGATTTCGACTACGACCTGCCGCCGGAACTGATCGCCCAGGAACCGGCCCCGGCCCGCGACGAATCGCGCCTGCTCGTGCTTGACCGCGCGACCGGCGACCTGCACGACCACCGTTTCCCGGACATCCGGCACTGGCTCCGGGCCGGAGACGTCTTGGTGATGAACGACACCCGGGTGATCCCGGCCCGCATCTTCGGCACCCTGCCCACCGGCGGCAGGCTCGAACTGCTCCTGCTCCGGCGCCGCGGCGACGGCTGCTGGGAAGCTCTGTCGCGGCCGGCGCGCAAGGCCCGCGAGGGCACCCTCATCCGTTTCGACGGTGCGTCGGCCCGGGTCCGGGAGCGGCTTGGTGACGGCATCCGCATTGTCGAGTTCGACACCGACGATGTCCCCGGCCTGCTCGAACGGGTCGGCGAGCTTGCCCTACCGCCCTACATCCGCCGCCGGTGCGAGGAACCGGACCGCTACCAGACCGTCTACGCCCGCCTCGCCGGCGCGGTCGCGGCCCCGACCGCCGGACTGCACTTTACCCCCGCGCTCATTGCCGAACTGGCGGCGGCCGGCGTCGAAACCGCCATCGTTACCCTGCACGCCGGGCTCGGCACCTTCCGGCCGGTGAAGGCGGAAACCGTCGCGGAACACCGGATGCACCCGGAGGAATTCGAGCTCGGCTCGGCCGCGGCCGATACCATCAACCGCGCCCTGGCCGAAGGACGGCGGGTCGTGTGCGTCGGCACGACCTCGGTTCGCGTGGTCGAAAGCCAGGCCCGGGAGACCAATACTGGCCGCCGGGTCGAGCCCGGCGCCGGCGACACCGCGCTCTACATCTACCCCGGCTACGAATGGCGAGTCACCGGCGCCCTGCTCACCAACTTCCACCTGCCCCGGTCCACCCTGCTCATGCTCGTCTCCGCGCTGGCCGGCCGGCAGTGCATCCTCGCCGCCTACCGCCACGCGGTCGAACAGCGCTACCGGTTCTACAGCTTCGGCGACGCGATGCTCATCGTATGAAGGGCTTCGACGCGGCCGAGGCGCTGGCCGCAACCGACGGCCGGGCGGTCGGCACCGTCGCGGGGCCGCTGTCCGGCGTCAGCATAGACTCCCGCCGCACCCGGCGCGGCGAACTCTTTGTCGCCATCGCCGGCGAGCGCTTCAACGGCCACCACTACGTTGACGACGCCATCGCGGCCGGCGCCCGGGCCGCGGTCATCTCCGACGAGCGCTTTGTGCCCCGCGCCGGGCCGGCCATCCTCGTCCCGGACACGCGCCGGGCCCTGCTTGCCATCGCCGCCGCCTGGCGGGCGAAACTCAAGGCCCGGGTCGTCGCGGTCACCGGCAGTAACGGCAAGACCACCGTCCGCTCGATGCTCGCCTGCATCCTGCGCGACCGGCGACGCGTGGTCGAGGCCGAGGCGAACTTCAACAACGACATCGGCATACCCCTGACCCTGTTCCGGCTGGACCGGAAAACCGAAGTCGGGGTGTTGGAAATCGAGATGAACGAAATCGGCGGCACCCGGCGACTGGCCGATGCCTGCCGGCCGATCGTCGGGGTCGTCACCAACATCGGCGACTCGCACCTCGAAATGATGGGCGACCGGACCAACGTCGCCCGGGAGAAGGCCGAACTGGTCGAAGCCCTGCCCGAAGACGGGGTCGCGGTACTGAACGCCGACGACGCGCTCGTGCGCGAGACGGTCCGGCCCCGGGCCCGCTGTCGCCGACTCGAATACGGCTTCGGCCCGGATGCGGAAGTCCGCGCCGACGAGATTAGAAACGAAGGACTCGAAGGGTTACGCTTCCGGCTCCAGGGCCGGTACGAGGTCCGGCTCCGACTGCCGGGGATGCACAACGTGAGCAACTGCCTCGCCGCCTGTGCCGCGGCCCACGCGCTCGGCGTTGACTACGCGGCCATGCCTGCCGCGCTCGAACGGTTCGAGGCCCCGGCCGGTCGGCTCCGCGTCTTCCGCCTCGCCGAAGGTATCACCCTCATTGATGACAGCTACAACGCCAACCCGCAGTCCATGACCGCGGCGATAGACCTGCTCTGCCACAGCGTACCCGAAGGACGACGTGTCGCTTTTCTGGGCGATATGCTGGAACTGGGCAGTATCGCCATGGAAGCCCATACCCGTCTCGGGGTTCGCGCGGTCGGCTGTCTGGACCGGGTCGCCTTTGTCGGCCGACTCGGCCAGCACGCCCTGGCGGTGGCCATCCGGCGGGGGCTCAAGCCCGGCCGCATCCGGCTCTACCCGGACAGCGCCGCGGCCCGGGGCGAGGCGTTTGACATGGTGAGGCCCGGGGATACAATCCTCGTGAAAGGTTCGCGTTCCACCGCGATGGACCTGATAGCTAAAGCACTACTGGAGCGTTATGGCAAAGAAACCGCTGGGGATCACTGACACCACCCTCCGCGATGCTCACCAGTCGCTGTGGGCGACACGGATGCGCATCGAAGATATGCGGCCGGTGCTCGAACACATTGACCGGGCCGGGTACTGGTCGCTGGAGGTCTGGGGCGGCGCAACCTTCGACGTCTGCCTGCGCTTCCTCAACGAAGACCCCTGGGAGCGGCTGAGCGAGATTCGCCGCAAGGTCCCGAACACGAAACTGCAGATGCTCCTGCGCGGGCAGAACGTCGTCGGCTACCGTAACTATCCGGACGACCTGCTCGAGGAGTTCGTGAAGTTCGCCGCCGAGCGCGGAATAGACATCTTCCGCATCTTCGACGCGCTCAACGACATCCGCAACCTCGAAAAGGCCATCGAACTGGTCAAGGCCGCGGGCAGGCACGCGCAGGGCACGCTCTGCTACGCCATCAGCCCCATCCACACTCTCGACTACTACGTTGACCGGGCCAGGGAACAGCGCGACTGCGGCATAGACTCCATCTGCATCAAGGACATGGCCGGGATCCTTGCGCCGAAAATGGCCTTCGACCTCGTCCGCGCGCTCAAGACCGAACTCAAGCTCCCGGTCCAGGTCCACTGCCACGCCTCGAGCGGGATGGCGGTCGCCAGCTACCTCAAGGCGGCCGAAGCCGGCGCGGACGTGATTGACACCGCCGCCGCGCCGCTGTCCTTTTCCACCAGCCAGCCCGCGGTCGAAACGATGGTCGCGGCTTTCGCCGGCACCGACCGCGAACCGGGACTGGATATGAAGTCGCTCGAAGCGGTCGAACGCCATTTCGCGGCCATCGAATCCGGCCGCTGTATCCCCGGCAACAAGGCGGTGGACACGATGGTCATCACCCACCAGGTCCCGGGCGGGATGGCCTCGAACCTGCTTTCCCAGCTTCGCGAACAGAAGGCCGAGGACCGGCTCGCCGAGGTGCTCGAAGAAGTCCCCCGGGTGCGCGAAGACCTCGGCTACCCGCCGCTCGTCACCCCGACCAGCCAGATCGTCGGCGTCCAGGCGGTGATGAACGTGCTCGCCGGCGAGCGCTACAAGCTCATTCCCAAGGAGGTCCGGGACTACGTCCGGGGCCTGTACGGCCGCTCGCCCGCGCCGGTGCGCGAGGCGGTGGCGCAGAAGATACTCGGCGGCGAAAAGCCGCTCAAGGGCCGGCCCGCGGACCGGCTGGAGCCGATGATGCCTAAAGTGCGCAAGGAACTCGCCAAGGACCTCGTCGTCAACGAAGAGGACTACATCTCCTACGCGCTGTTCCCGGAAGTCTCGCTCAAGTTCTTCCAGTGGCGCAAGAACCCGACCCCGCCCGCGCCGCCCAAACC
>DSBX01000084.1 GCA_011049385.1 Caldifarciminota bacterium
GGAGGAAGCAATGAACCGTAACCGAAACAGCGACCGTAACTCTGGCCACCGTCCGAACGGGACCGGCATACCGGACGTGCTCGTCCGGGAAACCGACCGCTTCTCCGCCAAGCGTCCCGGCCTTCGGGTCCTGCGCAGGATTGCCGAGTTCGCGGCCCGCAACGCCCGGAGCCACATACGCCGGACCTCGGCCGCCCCGTACCCGGGCCTCCGGTTCGGCACGTGACGAACACGGCCGCCCGGCGCGGCTAGCGCAGTTCGGCCAGGGCCCGGCGTGCGCCGGCGTGTCCGGGCTCTAGTCTGAGCACCCGGTGCCAGAGCGCGTGGGCTTCGTCGGCCCGCCCGGCGTAGTACTCGACCAGTCCGAGATGATAGAGCGTCGGCGCGTGTGCCGGGCTGACGGCAAGAGCCTGCCGGTAGCGCTCGCGCGCCTCGTCCAGCCGGCGCTCGGCCAGCGCGAGGTTGCCGAGGTTGAGAAGCGCCGCGACCGACGCCGGGTCCAACTCCAGCATGCGGCGATAGGCCGCCTCTGCCTCTCGCGACCGGCCGGTTCGCGCCATCACATTGCCCAGCACGCCCAGCACCGAAGGATGATCCGGGGCCCGCGCCTGCGCGGCCCGGGCCGCGGCTTCGGCCTCGGCCGGCCGGTTCCGCCGCAGTTCGACCGACACTCTCAAGACCAGCAGTTCGATACTCGAATCCGCGGCCAGGGCCCGGTCCAGCACCGCCGCCGCCTCATCCGCCCGCCCGGTCTCGAACAGGCCGGTCGCGTCCGCCAACGGTGCGTGGTACGCCTCGACCGGGCGGCCGGTACCGGCCAGGTCCGCGTTGCCGAGCACCAGCCCGACGACAATCAACACCAGCGCCACGGCCAGTTCCCGCCCCCGGCTCCGGACCAGCGCCAACCCGCCCGCGGCCGCCAGCCCGAGCAGGACCGGCACCAGCGGCAGGCGGTACCGGGCGGTGATGAAGAAGGGAACGAAGCTGAGCCCGTAACCGCCGAGGAAGAGGTAGAGCGGCGCGAGCCGTGCCGCCCGTCGCCGCAGGAGCCAGACCCCGGCCAGGACCAGCGGCAACAGCAGCCCGAACGGAAACTTGAGCCACGGTGTCGCGAACAGAAACGGCCTGAGAAAGGTGCGGCTCCTGGCCGCGTAGATATCGCGGTTGTTGGCGATTTCGTAGCCGGAGACGAGCAGGAGGAGCTTGCGGCCGGTCCGCCCGAGCGCTACCGCCGGCTGTTCCCGCCAGAACCGGAGCCCGCGGCCGAGCCAGTAGCGGTCAATCTCACTCCCGCGCAGGGTCCGGCCCAGTGCCTGCTCGGCCCTGCGTTTGACGTCGTTGTAGCCCCCCCACCAGTCCGGCCGGGTGCCGGGGACGATGGCGGTCCGGCCGTCGGACTCCGGGTTGTTGCCGATGTAGAAGTTGGTGCCGCCCTGCCAGGCAATCGGGACCGTGTCCCCGGCCCGCGCGTTGCGCACCGTCACCGGCAGTATCACCAGCACCAGCGCGGCCGCAAACGCGCCGGCCCGCGACCAGGCCCGGCGCCGGTACCGGAAGAAGAGCCAGCCGACGAAGGCCACCGCAATGACCAGCGCGTTGGGCCGGGCCAGCGCGGCCGCGCCCAACACCAGGCCGGGCAACCACCAATGCCGGTCCGTATCAATACTGCGGTAGAACAGCACCAGCACGAGCAGGAGCAGGGGCGTGAGCAGGGCCGGAATCAGCAGTTCGCCGTCGAACCAGAGCGCGAGCGGCCAGGCCGCCCAGGCCAGTGCCGCGACGAACGCGACCGCGCCCGCCTGCCGGTGACCGACCAGCACCCGCTTGATGAGGAGCCAGGCCAGCGCACAGCCGAGCGCGCCCAGCACCGCCTGCACCACCCGCACCAGCACCAGGTTCGGCCCGAAGGCCCGGTACAGCAGGGCCAGGAAGTGCGGGTAGAGCGGGGCGCGGAAGAACGCGCCGGGCATGAACTCGACTCCCGCGGCAATGGCCAGCGCCCAGCGATGATGGAAGAGCGCGTCCATCTGGGGCACATAGAAGAGCGGGTCAATCGCCCGGGCCTGCCACAGCCAGGCGAGCCGGAGCAGGAACGCGAACCCGACGACCGCGAGCAGGGCCGGGTCGAGCCCGGTCCGCACGGGCCGGGCCGGCGCAGTACGCTTCCGCCTTCGCGTCACCCTGTCAGTATCGCCGGCTGTCGTGGAGATGCAAGCCGATTGTTGCTTCGGCGCCGCTCCTTTCTATACTGGGGTGTGACCATTGCCGAACGCGTCCGGGCGGTCGAAGCCGAAGTCGAAGCCGCCTGCGCCCGGGCCGGCCGCAAGCGCCCGGCCGTGACCCTGGTCGCGGTCTCCAAGACCCGCACCGCGGACGAAGTCGCCGCCGCGGCCCGCGCCGGCATCAACGACTTCGGCGAGAACCGGGTGCAGGAAGCCGCGGCCAAGATTCCGCAAATGCGCGAATTCCTGCCGCGCCTGCGCTGGCACCTCGTCGGCCACCTCCAGACGAACAAGGTTCGCCCCGCGCTCGAACTGTTCGACATCATCCACAGCGTGGACTCGCCCCGCCTCGCGCGCGAACTGCAGGCCCGCGCCGAAGCCGCGGACCGGCGTCTCGAGGTACTGGTCGAGGTCAACACCTCGGGCGAGGAGTCGAAGTTCGGCGTCGAACCGGGCCTGGTCCCCGCGCTCGTGGACGAAGTGACCGCCTGCGACCGGCTGGACCTGAACGGCCTGATGACCATCGGCCCGGGCTGGGCGGTCACCGACCCCGAAGCTTCGCGCCCCTGCTTCCGCCTGCTCCGCGAACTGCGCGACGACGCCCGGGCCCGCACCGGCCTGCCCCTGCCCCATCTTTCGATGGGGATGAGTTCGGATTTCATCATCGGCATCGAAGAAGGTGCGACCATCATCCGGGTCGGCACCGCGCTCTTCGGCCCCCGACCCTGAGTGGAACGCGACCGCTTCGAAGAACTGGTCGCCGAAGCGCTGGATACCCTGCCCGAGGAACTGCGCCGCCGGATTGCCAACGTCACGGTCGAAGTCCGCCCGCTCGCGGACCGGGCGACGCTGGACAGCGTCAAGGCCCGCCACCCGATGAACCTGCTCGGCATCTACCAGGGCATCCCCTTCAACCGCCGCGGCCCCTGGTACGGCAACGTCACGCCGGACCGGATTCTCATCTTCCAGCGACCGATCGAGGCCCGCTGTCGCACCGCCGAGGAGGTCCGCCGCCTCGTCCGGAGTGTCGTCATCCACGAGTTCGGCCACTACTTCGGCCTGAGCGACGCCGAGCTCGCGCGCCTCGAACGAGAACCCCGGGACGACCCGCAGACCCCCTGAAAGGCCGCGAGGCGGCAGAGCCGCCCCGCAGTCACAGTCGGTCCGTTACTACTGCAGTACCAGCTTGCGCGTCACCGAGCCGTCGGACGCCTCAAGCCGGAGCAGGTAGATACCCGCGGGCAGTTCCCGGGTGTCGAGCTGAACCGCACCGTTCAGCGGTCCGCCCCGGGCCGAGTAGAGATTTTGCGCCAGCCGTCCGGTCGCGTCATACAGATTGACCTCGACCGCCTGCCTGCGCGGCAGGTTCCAGCGCACGGTCACGAAATCGGCCACCGGATTCGGGTAGCCGTCGAGCGACAGCCGCGGCTCGCCGACGTAGCGCCGGTCGCCCTCACTCAAGCCGACCCCGCCCTGCACCGAAGCCGAAGTGAAGAACTCACCCAGCGTCCAGGGCGTCCATCCACCGGGCGACCCGGTGAAACTCCGGCTCTGGTGCGTGCCGTCGCCGCTGGACGAAGGATGGCCGCTGAAGTGGGACGGGACGACCGCGATGTAGAACTCGCCGGACTCGAAGATGAGCAGCGAATCGAAGTCGAAAGTCGTCGCCGGGCCGGGCGAACCGGGGCGGGCTTCGATCTCATCGCTCTCATAGAGCAGGGTGAAGCCGTCATCGGCATAGACGTGGAACCTGAAGCTGGTATCCGGCCAGACATACTGCGGGTGCAGGTAGAAGGTATGCCGGGCCCGGCCCAGGCCGACCGGGTACTGCAGCCCGAAACCGGACGGGTCGAACTTCACCGCCCGCTCCGGCGCCTGCCAGGTCAGCCAGTTCAGGCCATCCGGGTCATAGTACTCGATCCACTGCGCCACACTCAGGTTGTAGACAATGGTATCGTTCCCCGGGTACTGCTCGCCGTCCGCCTCGGTCCAGCACCGGATGGTGTAGAGCCCGGAGACGCTCGGGATGTTCCACAGCGGCGTGAAGTTGACCTGCTGCTGCTGGCCGCGGTTGAGCACCGTCGTCGTCAGTACCTGTCCCTCGTGCACGTAGCTCCGCGGGCCGGCGATCCGGAGCTTGACCGGCGTGCCGACCGGCAGGGGGTCGTTGCCGAGATTCTTGATGAACGTCCGGATGAAGAAGTTGATGCCCGGGGTCGTGTCAATCGGCATATTCGAGGCGAAGTAGAGCGCGCTGGCATTGACATCCTGCGGGTCCCAGTCAACCACGGACCGAATCAGCCACTCGCCGCGGCGGGCGTCCTCGGCGAACGCACCGGCGGTGTACGTCCACTTGTAACCGGAAGGCGCGTTGTTGAAGGCATCAATCGAAAAACCGGGGCAGTTCGGGTTGTCGTCAACCTGGACGTAGAAGATGTAGTAGTTACTGCCGATGATCTGCTCGTCAATCGGCACGTAGTTCCACTGGCCGCGGACAATCGTCAGCGTGTCCGATTCCCAGAGCAGGGAGTTGGGCGCGCCGTTCGCCCCGTCGTCGGCGAAAACCTTCACCAGCGCCCGGTCGCCGCCCGGATCCGGCCAGCCCGAGTAGAAATGGAGCAACGCACCGGCGAGGGTGATGTTGTCGCCCGGGCTGATGAACTTCATCCCCCAGCCGTTGCCGGCTTCGTTCCACGCCCAGGCACTGCCCGGCATGCCGTCGTCGTACTTGAACGTGTCAACCACAGACGTGAACACGCCCGGCCCCTTCGGAAAGACCCCGGGTTCGGGGTTCGGGATATCGTAGTGGAACTGGGCGCTCGGCCCGATCCACAGCTCGCTGCCGGCCAGGGCCAGCCCGAAAGCGAGCGTCAGCAACAAGACAGAGGTCTTGCGCATGGTGACTCCTCCTTTGCAACTGCTTAGCGGCCAATCGAACCTTTCTCCTGAGCCTATGCTCGCTGAGATGATAGCGACACAAGACGGCAAGTCAAGGCCTTGGCCGTCGCCGAACCTGCTCTGCGGAGGTCCCGGACCGGCAGACTCGGCACCGCGCATCCCGGACGCACCCCGGGGTGCTCCAATCGTCGCACCGGGCGTCGGCACCGGACGGCCGGCAGGGACGGGCAAGGAGAGCGCGAGCAGGAGTGGGGTGTCCTGCGCGACGGAGCAGACAGCGACCAGACCGGCGGCGGGCACGCCGCGGACGCCACCGCGCAGTCGGCCGGGACCGCCTGCGGAACGGGCACAGGGGTATACGGGGCTGTTGAAGAACCTCTGCATCGGGATTCGTCAGGCTGCTAAGAGATAGGTGGCGGTCGGGGCCAAGCCGAGTTGCCGGAGAAGTCTGTCAATCGGCTGTCTCAGTCGGTCAGAAGCAGA
>DSBX01000002.1 GCA_011049385.1 Caldifarciminota bacterium
AGTCTACCCGGTAACACTGTCCAAGCAGGCAGGTATGACATTTTCGCGTTGTAGTTAGCTATGACATTATCGCGTTGCATCCACAGAGCGCACCCGCCGGGTTGACACTCGATGAGGGCAGAACTATAATTCCTAGTCCGAGAAGAATAAAAGGAGGAAGCATGCGCAAACGGCATCACGCTTTTGTCGCAGGCCTGTTTGTAGTTGTTCTTGCAGTCACGGCCGGGTCGGCCCTGGCCGCAGAGACCGCCCGCAAGCCCTGTCTCTGCCAGCCGATGATCCGTCCGATGGACGGCGTCACCCGCACGACTTTCGTCGCCTCGGTCCGCTACCGCGACCCGAACGGCATCGCGCCCGGGCGCATCGTCGTCAACATCAGCGGCAACGACTATCCCCTGACCCTGGCCCGGGGCCGCGCCTACGACGGCATCTACCGGGCCCGGCTGACGCTGACCGAGGGCGAACACGCCTACTACTTCTACGCCGAGAACGCCGAGGGCCACAGCGAGCGCTTTCCCCGTTACGGTGCCAAGCCCGGCCCGTGGGTCGGCGGCCGCGCGCGCTATAACCGCCAGGCGATACTGACCCGCGGCGGCGTCCACTTCGAGCACGGCACCGACCGCAAGACCTACACCTTCACCGTGCATTACCGCGACCGCGACATCTGCAAGAAGCCCCAGCGCGTGACCGCGGTCGTGGACGGCATCCGCCACGAGATGAAACTGCACTCGGGCACGCCCAACAACGGCATCTACCTCTACCAGGCCGAACTGCCCGCCGGTCCCCACGCCTACTACTTCGAGGCCTTCGACGGCGACGGCGAGTGCGTGACGCACCCGGCGCACGGCTTCCTGCGCGGGCCCGAGGTTTCCGAACAGCCCAATGTCCGGCCGGCGCTTTCCGACAACCGCATCATCCCGCCCACCGGCAGTCACCGCACCAAGTACGCCTACACCGTTCACTATAAGGACGCCGACGGCGACGCGCCCTCCATCGCGCGGCTCTACGTCAATGACATCGCCTACGACCTCAAGCTGGCCTCGGGCAAGCCCCACGAGGGCCTGTACATCCACCGGATGCGTCACCACGTCGGCTGGGACCACAACTACTACTTCTACTTCGAGGATGGCCGCGGCGGCAGTGCCCGCTTACCGGCAAGCGGCGCCTTCCACGGCCCGATCGTCACGAGATAGCGTAAGAGCGGAAGCCGGGGTCCGGCCGAGCGGCCGGCCCCGGCCCGCCACGAATGAATGACCAGGGAGGTCCAATGAATCGCAGACAGCTTGCTTTCGTCGCCGGCGCGGTCCTGCTGGCCGTCGCCGCGCTCGCGCTCAAGTGCGGCGAGGACCCGCCGACGGTGCCGACGATTACCCCGCCCGAAGGTACGGTCTACCAGAACGCCGAGGTCGCCATCCGGGTCGTCGCGACCCAGCCCCAGGAGAAGAACCTCAAGTATGTCGTCAACTGGGGCGACGGGGTGACCGACACTTCGGCGATTGACTACCCTTCCGGCACCGAGGCGACGCTCCGCCACGTCTGGACCGAGCCGGGCGGTTACGAAGTAAAGGCGCTTGCCTTCGTCGAAGACAATGCCGAGCTCGCCTCGGACTGGTCCGCCCCGGTGACGGTGACCATCGAGGCCAACGAGGCGCCGACCGATGTCCGCATTCGGGATTATCCCTTCCAGGTCGGCCGCAACCGCTGGGCCTTCTTCGAGGTGAGCGCCACCGACCCGGAAGGCGACAGCATCCAGTACCAGTTCGACTTCGGCGGCAGTTCGGGAAGCTGGACCACCCCGCTCGTGCCGAGCGGCACGCCGGTCCAGGACTCCTTCCGCTTCCGCAGTCTCGGCGAGTTCCAGGTCAAGGCCCGGGCCCGGGACCACAAGGGCTCGATGTCGGAGTGGTCCGATTCGGTGATGGTCAAGGTTGACACCACCGGCGTCGTCAACTGGGCGTGGATGAGCCCGGACGACGACGAAGGCCCGGCCATCGGCTCGCCCTTGATCCAGACCCGCAACGAAGAAGAGGTCGTCTACGTCGGCGCGGAGGATGAGTTCGGCCGCGCCTACGGCATCAAGGTTTCCACCGGCCGGCACACCGTCCGTAGCGGCAGTGCGGACGAAGACTACTTCACCGGCCACCCCACCTACGTCGCGGCGACCGGCAACATCATCTTCGGCAACGAGAACGGGGAAATCTACGCCTTCGACAAGTCGCTCTCGCGGAAGTGGAACTGGCCGGACTCGGCCCGGGGCGGCTGGCCCACCTACCTCGAGTGGGGCGTCTTCGCGGTCAACGGCTCGAAGATCTACGGCACGCGTGACGACGACCGCGTCTACTGCGTCACCGACCTCGGCGTCTCGGGGCGGTACGAAGCCTCGCGCAGTATCCCGAGCATCCACGGCAACCCGGTCATCAACGGCGCGGGCCAGGTCGTGGTCATCACCGACCAGGGCCGGATCGTCTACCTCGACGGCAACAACCTGAACGTCGCCTGGGACACCGTGCTCACGGCCGGCGGCGCGGCGCTCAACGCGCTCGCGGTCGGCTCGGCCGGGCACGTCTACGTCGGCGACGCGGGCGGCAACGTCTACTGCATCAACCCGGACCGGAGCATCGGCTGGAAGGTGCAGGTTGACGGCGAGGCCAACGGCATCGTCATCGGCTCGGGCGCGGTATACGTCGCCACCGGCCGGGGCAAGATCTACCGCCTGAACCCGAACAGCCCGACGCCGCCGGTCTGGGTCAGCACCCTTGTCAACGCGGACGAAATCGAAACCACCCCGATTCTCACCGCCAACGGGCTCATCTACATCCACGACGATATGGACGTGCTCCACTGCATCAAGCAGGATGACGGCGCTTATGTCTGGCGGGTGGACTGCGCGGAATTCACGATGGCGCAGTACCCGGGTCGGGCGCGGCGCGCGCGCGACTTCGAGATGCCGATGTTCAGCCCGGCGCTGGCCGGCAACGGCGATATCATCGTGGTCGGACTCGACGCGCTCTACTGCGTCTCGGGCTATACCGAGGGTACGCTCGCCCAGACCGCCTGGCCGAAGTGGCAGGGCGGAAGGGACAACACCGGCAAGGCCGGTTCCTTCTAAGACCGCCGCCGACAGCAGTTGCCAGGCCCGGGTTCACCGGGCCTGGCGCTTCTTGATGCCGGCCGTTTCGGATTGGTGTTTGACATCGCGCCGGGGGGGGTCTATACTGAGTCGGCGCCGCTGAGATGCCGGTTTCGTTGCGTTTTACGCCGGTGCCGGGTTAGCATCCCGAGAGATTCCGACTGGTTCCAAGCCTGAGGAGGCCAAGATGATGTCCTGCAGTGATAGTCCGACCCCGGCTCGAAACGGCAGGGGCGAAACGAGACCGAGGGTGCCCGCCTTGCTGACCGCGATACTGGCGGTCCTGTTGCTGGCCGGGCCGGTGGCCGGCCAGGTCACGGTCTGGCGTGAGCACTGGGACGCCGGGCTCGACTACCGCGACGAGGTGCTCGCGATGGCGCTGACGCCGGAAGAAGACATCATCGCGGTCGGCTTCACCGTGCTCCAGTACCCGATGTCCCGGGTCGCCATCGGCATCGTCCGGTTCGCGGCCGGGGACGGCGAGATCGCCTGGGCGAAGACCTGGCAGGCCACGGCCGCTTCCGCCGACTACCCGACCGGGGTCGCGGTTGACGACAGCGGCAACATCTTCATTTCCGGCTACAGCCACACCCGGAGCGCGGACTCGACCGACTGGCTGGTGCTCAAGTACCTGCCCGACGGCACCGAGGCCTGGCAGGTGCGCCATCACCACCTGCTGGTGGACGTCGCGGCCGCGGTCGTGCCCGACGGCGCGGGCGGCTGTTACGTCGCCGGCCACAGCACCAACGCCGCCGGCAAGCTCGACCTGGCGGTGGCCCACTACGACGCCGACGGCAACCAGGGCTGGCTGACGATGCTGGGCGGCGCGGCCAACGGCAACGACGCCGCGCGGGCGCTCGCCTACGACGGCGACGGCGGTCTCTACGCGGCCGGCTACACCTGGACCGGGCCGACCGACTCGTCGGCCTACTGGCTGGTCAAGCTCGATGCCGGGACCGGCGACACCGCCTGGACCCGGACCTACAGCGGTTCGGCCGGTTCGGGCGACCCGCGTGACGACCGGGCCGGCGCGCTGGCGCTGGGGCCGGACGGCACCGTCTATGTCACCGGCCGGGCGGGCGAACAGGGCACCTGGTATGACGCGACCACGGTCTGCTGGAACCGGGATGGTGACCGGCTCTGGGTCAACCGGTTCGACGCGGCGATGACCGAAGACGGCGCGACCGAGATTGCGGTGGACGCGGCCGGCAACGCCTATGTCGGCGGCTACACCTTCGACTACTACTTCGAATCCGAGATGGATATGCTGGTCCACAAGATCCGGCCCGACGGCAACACCGACTGGTTCCGGGTCCACGACTCCGGCTTCAACGAGGATGATTCCTGCACCGCGGTGATGCTCGACGAATACGGCAACGTTTACGTCGCGGGCATCGTCTCCGACAATGTCGGCTGTCTGGACTGGGCGGTGATGAAGTACAGCCCGGCCGGCGAGCGGCGCTGGCTGCACCTGTCCGGGGTCTATGACGAGGACGACTACCTCTTCGCCCTGCTCGTGGACTCGCGCGGCCACGTCTATGCCGGGGGCACCGACTACTACCTGGGCGATGACGACTTCGCGGTGCTCAAACTCGGCCAGCAGGACGTCGGTGTGACCGCGGTGCTCGAACCCGCCGACACCCTGCGGCTCTGGGCCGAGACCCGGCCCCGGGTGCGGGTGCACAACCACTCGCCGGTGCCGCAGAGCTTCCCGGTCTGGCTCTACATCGGCAACTTCTACTTCGACGCCCGGCACGTTGCCGACCTCGCGCCCTACGACTCGGCCGATGTCGAGTTCAACCCCTGGCTCGTGCGCGACGTCGGGGAACACACCGTCGTCGCCTTCACCGCCCTCGCCGGCGACCACGAGCCGGCCAACGATACCGCGCGCGCGGTGGTCACGACCGTCCCCGCGTGGGAGCTCCTCGCGCCGTTGCCGCCGACGCCCGGCCGCCGTTCGCGCGAAGTCCGCGACGGCGGGGCGCTGGCCTGCTCCGGCGATTCGCTGGTCTACGCCTTCAAGGGCAACAACACGACCGAGTTCTACGTCTACGAGGTCGGGCGCGACAGCTGGCGACAGCTCGACTCGGTGCCGCGCGAGAGCCCGAACGGCCGGCGCAAACGGGTCAAGCGCGGCGCCAAGCTGGCGGCCGGGCCGGGCCGGGTCTACGCGCTCAAGGGCAACAACACCCTTGACTTCATGTATTACCCGGTCGGCGGCGACTCGGGCTGGCAGTGGCTGGCGCCCTACCCGACCGGCGCGGGTCGCCGGGTCCGGGGCGGCGGCGGGCTGGATTACGTGCCGACGATGAACCGGCTCTACTCGGCCAAAGGTTCCAATACGCTCGAGTTCTTCGCCTACGACATCGCCGGCGACAGCTGGCTACAACTGGCCGACGTCCATCCCGGGCCGCGCAACCGCCGCGTCAAATACGGCTCGGCGATGACCTGGGAC
>DSBX01000151.1 GCA_011049385.1 Caldifarciminota bacterium
CATCAATACTACCAGCAACTTAGGATGCTACGACGAATTGTGCCCTGAATCCCTTAAGGGATTATTGCCTCGTGGGAATCCGACCCGCGCCGACCGGTTTCGTCTTCGGACCCGGTCAGGTCGCAGTCGTGCGAGGTCAGCCGCCCGCGCCGAGCAATCAGAAGGGTTGATTGACCGTCCGAACCGGGGTAGTCTAGGCAATGGTGAAAGCGCTGGTGCGCTGTCCGTGGCCGAAGGACGACCCGCTGATGGTCGCGTACCACGATACCGAGTGGGGCGTGCCGGTGCGGGACGACCGGAAGCATTTCGAGTTCCTGGTGCTGGACGGCTTCCAGGCCGGGCTGTCGTGGGCGCTTGTTCTGCACAAGCGGGAGGGATTCCGCAAGGCGTTCGCCGGGTTCGACCCGCCCCGGGTCGCCCGGTTCACACCGGTCCGGGTGGAGAGGCTGTTGCTTGACCCGGGCATCGTCCGGAACCGGCAGAAGGTCGAGGCGACGGTCTGGAACGCGCGGGCATTCCTTCGGGTGCAGGCTGAGTTCGGGAGCTTCGACCGCTACATCTGGCGGTTCGTCGGGGGCAGGATGAAGGTGAACCGGCACCGGACCCCGGCCGAACTGCCCGCGACCTCACCGGAGTCGGAAGCGATGGCGAAGGACCTGCGCACGCGCGGGTTCTCGTTTTGCGGCTCGACAATCTGCTATGCGTATATGCAGGCCGCGGGGATGGTGAACGACCATCTCACGAGCTGTTTCCGCCACGCGCCGCTGTCGGCGCTGGGGAAGAGGATGAAAGGAGCGGGGCGATGATGCTGTCGGGTACGGCGGGCGCGGTGCTGGTCATTGCGCTCGGCACTTTCGTGTGTTTCTTCGGCTACCGGCTGTTGCGGGTGACGCTGGGCGTGGCCGGGTTCGCGGTCGGCGCCGGGGTGGCCTGGTTTCTTGCCTCGGGCATCGCCGGTATCGCGCCGGTGGTGGTGATTGTCACGCTGGCCGCGGGTATTCTCGGCGCGGTGCTGGCCGCGGTGGTGTACAAGGTCGGCGTGTTCCTGCTCGGGGCGGGCATCGGTGCGATGCTGGCGCTCTTTGCCTTCGCCGGGAGCGGGGGGACCGCGGGCTGGCTGGTCACCGCCGCGGTGGCGGTGGTGTTCGGCGTCGTCACCGTCTTCCTGGAGCGGGCGATGGTGACGATCCTGTCCGCGCTGGCCGGGGCGTGGGGCGTGGCGCTGGGCGCGTTTCACCTGGCCGGCTGGCTGGATATGGGCCGGGGTATCGAGGCGCTCGCGCCGCTCAATGTCGGCGCGGGCCGGTTGCCGATAATCGTCGGCGCGGCGCTGTTCCTGGCCCTGGTCGGGACGCTGACCCAGTTCGGGCAGGGCCGCAAGCGGCGGTAGGCGGGCGAGGCGGCTTGGCAGTTCTTGTCATCTGGCTCGGGGTGATGTTGTTCGCGGCCGCGGGCGCGACCTGGCTGTTGGCGCGGCGATTGCCGGCCGCGTTCGCCTGGCGCGACGGGCGGCCGGTCCGGCCGCTGGTTGCGGCCGGGCTGGTTGCGGCCGGGCTGGCGGTGCTGGGCGCGGTCAGCCTGCTTGTCGTGTCGGTGCTGTTGCGGTCGCCGTAGGTCCGGTCCGCGTTCCGGACCGGTCGCGTCCGCGCAAAGACCTTCTTCCCAATGTGTTAGCTGAGATAGCGTAGGTCGGGACGGTGTCGCGACCGCGGTCGCCGCCGGGCTTGCATTCAGCAACCTCCGTATTTCCAGGTGGTTGAGCCTGATGAACGCCGGCTTCGGGTGCGGCACGAGCCGTGCATTGTGCGGGTTGGGGTTAGTAGCAGGGAAGGAAACATACAATCTGGAGTATCGCTTCCGGGTACCAGGGCTGTGTCCGGTTGCTGATGAATTGGGCTATCGGGTAGCAAACTCTTGTTCCACAACACCAGCCCAAGTAGCTGCACAATCTGCTCCCGATAGCCCGTCACTTGACCGCATTTGATGCTGAGGGGGTCGTGATGTTCAAGATTGCCGGTTCGGTCCTGGTTTGTCTGCTGATTGCCACGGGTCTGGCGGAGAATGGTTCTCTCGTCCAGGGGATGGAGAGGAGTTCTCGACTGCAGGCCACCGGTCCGGAAGCGGTTGCCCTCGTGTCGCCCTGCGTGCAGGTCGGTAGCGAGGAGCCGCTTCCGCCCTGGCCGGTGGCGCCCGGGGACGGCGACACGGTCAACAGCATCATACCGACGCTGACGGTGATGGGCTCGGCGCCGGTCGCGCTGTACCAGTTCCGGGTCTATGAGGGGAGCAGTATCGCGGCCGAGGGGCTGAGCCTGTTCCCGTCGTGGAACGTCGCACTCGGCGGCAGGCCACTCCAGCGCGGGCACGACTATACTTGGACCTGCCGGATGCAGGACCACCGGGGCTGGAGTCCGTGGTTCTCTCCGAGTTGGTCGTTCCGGGTGGATGCTCCGTCATCGCCGCCGGAACCGAAACTGCCGTCCGACGGCGCGACGGTCTATCTGAACCGGCCGGTGCTGGTCGTCAAGCCGTTGGGGCTTGAGGCCCGCTACCGGTTCCGGGTCTACTCCGGCCGGACGCTGGTTGCCGAGGGAACGAGCGACCTGCCGTTCTGGCAGGTCGGCGAACCGCTCGCACCGGGCGGGCCGTATGAGTGGACCTGTCGGGCCGAGTTCGCCGGCGACACGACGTCCTGGTTCCAGCCACGGTGGCGGTTCGAGGTGCGGGAAGCGCCGGGCCGGGATGCGGTGGCCGCGGTGCCGGGCGCGGTGACCGGGCGGGTCGTTGCCTCGCCCAACCCGTTCCGGGACCGGGTGCGGTTCGGGTCGGACGGGACCGGGCCGGTGCGCGTCGAGCTGTACGCGGCCGACGGGCGGCTGGTGTACGCCGACGAGCAGGTCGGGGCCGGTGCGCGGCTGGTCTGGGACGGTCGTGACGCGAACGGGCGTCCGGCGGCACCGGGCGTGTATTTCGGCCGGGTGATTTCCGAGTCAGGGGTTGAGAGCCTCCGTGTGACCAAGGCCCGCTAGCGCAGGGCAGACCATGCCCGGCCCGGTTCCGCCCCGGGCCGGGCATGGCCTTGTCAAGGGCGCGGAGTTTTGAACCGGCCGCCGGGCCGGGTATAGTTCCTGCCGATGCCCAGACAGCATACCGTTGCGGTGCCTCCCGGTCGGGCCGGTCTCGGCCGCTCGATATGGCGCATCGCCTGGCCGGTGATGCTGATGCAACTGCTCTACACCGCGCTATCCATCACCGATATGTTCTGGGTCGGCCGGCTGGGCGCGCCGGCGGTGGCCGCGGTGGCGCTGGGTGGCTCGGTGCTGGGCGTGCTCTTCGCCATCGGCCAGGTGTTCGGAGTCTCGACCCTGGCGCTGGCCGCGCGGGCGACCGGCGCCGGCAACCGGGCGGGTGTGGTCGCGGCCCTGCGGCACGCGGTCGTGCCCGCGGTCGTGGTCGGCATCATCATCGCGGCCGTGGGCATTCCCCTGGCCGGGCGGATTCTCGTGCTCCTGCGTGCCGCGCCCGAGGTCGTGAACATGGGGCGGAACTACCTCATCGTCACCTTCGCCTACCTGCCCGCCTTCTTCGCCGGGATGCCGGCCTATTCGCTGTTCCACGCTTCCGGGGACACGCGCACGCCGATGTTCGTCATCCTCGCGACCAACCTGTTCAACGCCGCGCTCGACCCGGTGCTGATCTTCGGCTGGTTCGGCCTGCCCCGGCTGGGGGTGACCGGTGCGGCGCTGGCGACCGCGCTGAGTCAACTGCTGTGGCTGGCAATCGTCGCGGTCATCCTCTACCGGCGCGGCCTGCTGGTGCGGGGCGGGCCGTTCCAGTGGCGGCGGCTGGTAACGGTGTTCCGGGTCGGCCTGCCGGCCGGGTTGGCCGAGGTGACCCGGCCGCTGACCGGGATGCTGTTGTTCTCCATCGTTAACGGCTTCGGCATCGCGGCCGGGGCCGCGTTCGGCATCGGCCTGCGCATTCTCGGGATGATGTTCGTCTACCTGGCCGCGATGCAGTCCGCGGGTGAGGTGCTGGTCGGGCAGAGCCTGGGCCGGGGCGATACCGCGCTGGCCCGGGCGGTGGGCGGCCGGGTGACGCTGGTCGCGGTCCTGCTCCAGTTCCTTGTCCTGCCGCTCCTGTTCGTGCTGGCGCCGCTGGTGGTGCGGGTGTTCTCGGCCGAGCCGGAGGTCGTGCGCATCGGCACCGGCTACCTGCGGGTGCTGGCGCCTTTCCTGGTGCTGGCCGGGTTCAAAGTGGGCTGGGCGAGCGCCCAGCGCGGGGCCGGGGACACGCGGCCGCCGATGCTGGCCGCGGTGCTGGCGAACTGGGTCGTGAAACTGCCGCTGGCCTGGGCGTTGGCGACCCTGACCGGGCTGGGGGTGAACGGGGTCTGGCTGGGCATCGGCGCGTCAATCGCGGTCGAGTCGGTGATGCTGGGTGCGAGCTACCGCCGGGGGCGCTGGCTGACCCGGGAGCTGGCGTGGCACTGAGGCTGTCCTTCCGGCCCGTGCGCCGGCGCGACCGCGCGGCGGTGGCGGCAATCTGCGCCCGGACCTGGCACGGCTGGGACTACGTGATGTTGTTCTTCGACAACTGGGTGCGCGAGCCGGAGTTTCTCGCGGTCGAGCAGGGCGACAGGCCGGTCGGGTTCGGCAAGGCGACCGAACTCGCGCCCGGGCACTGGTGGCTGGAGGGCTTGCGCGTTGACCCGGCCCGGCGCGGGCAGGGCATTGCGACCGCGCTTTCGGCGGAACTGCTCGGCCGGACCCTCGCCCGCGCGCCACGGTCGGTGCGTCTTGCGACCGCGGACGTGAACGTCGAGTCGCTGGCGATAATCCGGCGGATGGGCTTCCGGGAACTGGTGCGGACGAAGCTGTACCGGGGAGCCCCGCCCGCGGCCGGCGCGGCGCCGGTGCGAATCGGCGTCGAGGAGGCAGGCGAGTTCCTGGCCGCCTCCGGTGAGCTTCAAGCGAACCGCGGGCTCCTGCCCTACACCTGGCTGTTCCCGCCCGCGGACCGGTTTCTGTTCGCGCGGCTGGCCCGGACCGGCGCTCTCCTGGGCTGGCGGCGGCGCGGCCGGCTGGCCGGGATGCTCATCATCCGTCCGCACCGGTACCGGCCCCGGGACCTGGAGCTGTCCTTCGCCGCGGGGGACGAGCCGGCGCGGGCGGCGATGCGGGCGTACCTGGGCCGCCGGGCGGCGCGATGCGGGGCGGAATCGGTTTCGGGGATGGCGGCGGGACGTGAGATGCGCCGGGCCCTGCGCGGGTTCGGGATTGCGCGCCACGCCGCGGTCCGCGACGTGCTGGTGTTCGAGTACCCGACCGCTCAGTCGGCCGGGTTGGGCAGGATGAAGTAGCGGACCGCGGACCAGTCGGTTGCCGTATTCCAGCGGCGCGGGCTGTCGGCCCGCACCCGCCACCAGTAGAAGCCGTAGCGGCCGAGCCGGACTTCGGTTTCCGTGCCGTAGACCCGGTCGAGCCTGGGCCGGGCGAGGTTCTGTTCGATGAGCACCGAGTCCCGGTAGACTTCGACCTGGTAGAACTCCGCGTCCGCGATACCGGAC
>DSBX01000317.1 GCA_011049385.1 Caldifarciminota bacterium
CATGTAGGCGCGGCTGAGCTCCCAGCGCTGTTCGTCGCGACCCTCGGCGTCGGTCCAGCGCGGGTCAATCCGGTCGTAGCCCATGTACTCTGCGCCCGATTCCTCCGAGCCGACGTGCACTTCGAGAATGTCCTCGCCGGTCACGACGTCGTGGTAGCGGCGGATTGAGAACCAGTGGTCGCCGACCGTAATCTCCGGCTTGGGGTAGGTCAGTTTTCCCTCCGGCAGGGACTTGATGTAGCGGGTGAGTTCGTTGTAGTCCCGGGCCGGAATGACCTCCACGATCTTCCGCACCCATTCCACGATGGTTGTCTTGTCAATCACTGCTGTTCCCCCATAGGCGAATCGTAGTCGTCTTCCGGCGCGGGCTCCGGCGCGCCGGATTCCTCTGTCGCGGCCCGCACGGGCGGAACCGGGTTGCGCATCTGCTTGAGCAGCGGTTCGAGCTGGGCCTCGCTCTCGACCAGCACCGTCCGCGATTTCGACCCGACAAACGGGCCGACGATGCCGAAATCCTGCAATTGGTCAATGATGCGCCCGGCCCGGGCCCAGCCGACGTCGAGCCGGCGCTGGAGCATGGAAACCGAAGCTTCCTTGTGGCGGACGACGACCCGGGCCGCATCTTCGATTTTCTCGTCGAGAGTCCTGGCTTCGGCCTGCACGCGCTGTTCGTGCTCCACGATCGCGCCCGAGCGGACTTCGGGCAGCGGGTCGTAGTAGCTCTCGCCGAGCAGTTCGTCGGCCACTTCCTCGGGCAGGATGTCGAGGAGCGCTTCCCGCTTGCGCCGGATGTTGCGCTTGGCCGGGTCGAAGAAGACGTCCACGACGTCGCGCTCGACGAGTTGGCGCGCCTTGCCTTCGGCGTCATCAACCCGCCCGGCCAGGCGTTCGGTGAGCCAGGCCACGGTCCAGAGGTTGACGACCCGGATCGCCGCGTCCGCGGAGATGAACGAGCCGTGCAGGCGGACCGGGTCGCCCTTGCCCGGCGGCAGGAAGAGCATGTCGCCGCGGCCGAGCAGGGCCTCGGCGCCGTTCATGTCGAGAATCGTGCGCGAGTCGGTCTTGGAGGCGACCTGGAAGGCGACCCGGCACGGGAAGTTGGCCTTGATGAGCCCGGTGATGACGTCAACCGAGGGGCGCTGGGTGGCGAGGACGAGGTGGATGCCCACCGCCCGCGACATCTGGGCGAGGCGGGTGATGCGCTCTTCGATCTCGGTCGGCGCGCGCAGCATCAGGTCGGCGAGTTCGTCAATGACGACGACGATGTAGGGTTTCGGTTCGAGGCCTTCTTCGACGGCCCGCTTGTTGTAGCTGGCGATGTCGCGGACGCCGAGGTTGGCGAACTCGCCGTAGCGGACTTCCATTATCTTGACGACTTCGGCCAGTTCATCAACCGCCTTCTTCGGGTCGGTGGTGGTCCGGTTGATGAGATGGGGAATGGAGTTGTAGATCGGCAGTTCGAGCTGTTTGGGGTCAATGCAGAGCAGGCGGACCTGGCGGTGCGAGGCGCGGTAGATGACCGAGGCGATGATCGAGTTGATGCAGACCGACTTGCCGGAGCCGGTGGTGCCGGCGATGAGGATGTGCGGCATCTTGGTGATGTCCGCGCACCAGGGCTCGCCGGTGATGTCGGTGCCGAGGGCGAAGCCGAGCGGGGTCTGCTGGGAGGCGAAGGCCTCGGAGGTGAGGATCTCCCGGAGGTGGACGGTGAGCCGGTTCTTGTTGGGGATCTCGATGCCGACCGCGCTCTTGCCCGGAATCGGCGCGAGGATGCGGATGCGCTCGGCCGAGAGTGCGAGCGCGAGGTCGTCGGCGAGCGCGCCGATGCGCTGGATCTTGATGCCGGGCGCGGGTTCCAGTTCGAACCGGGTGACCATCGGGCCGGACTCGATGGCCGAGATGCGGCCGGTGATGCCGAACTCGCCCAGCTTTTCGACCAGGGTCGCGGCTTCGCGTTCGGATTCCCGCGGGTCCTTGAACTGACGGTCCTCCGGCCCGGGCTGGTCAAGCTGGTCGAGGAACGCCTGTTGGAACTTGGACAAGTCGAAGTCGCGCAGGGGCTGGCGCCGGGGGCGGGCCGGTGCGGGCCGAGGACCCGCATCCGGTTCTACGACCGGCGCGGCCGGTGCCGGGGCAGGCGAAGTGCCGGCCGGAGTCGGGTCGGGAACTGCGGGGGGTGCCGGGTCCCGGTCACGGGCCGGCACGGTCGCGGGCACGGCCGGCCGCCGACTGCGCGCACGCAGGCGGGCGATGAGCTGTTTCAGGCGGGCGGTCGGGAGACCGAGCCGGGGCGAGGCGACGAGGGCAACGGTCACGGCGAGCGCGGCAACGAGCAGGATGAAGGTTCCGACGGTGCCGATGAGGCAGTGCAGGAGCCCGGCGAGAGCGGTCCCGGTCTGGCCGGCCGGGGAGAAGTCCGGCGCAAGGGGCGGGGCCGGGTTCCAGGTCGCGGCCGGTGCGAAGTGGCCGAGATAGAGAACGAGGAACAACCCGGCCAGCAGGGCGTGGCCGGATGCGGCCAGCCCGGCCCGCGTGTCCGTCTCCCGGGGCCAGAGCCGCCGGCCCCAGATGAACAGGAGCGCCGGGACGACATAGGCCCCAAGCCCGAGAAGCCGGGTGAGCCCGCCCGCAATCAGCGCTCCCAGCCAGCCGCCGAAGTTGTCCGCGGCGAACGGCCGGCCGGTCTGCCAGGAGAGGAGGCAGGCGGTGATGAGCAGGCCGCCGAGCAGGAGCCGGAGGCTTGAGTAGCGGCGCCACGGACGCGGCTTCATGAGCGCGACCGCGAGCGTGCCCGCGGCGGTGAGTACGAGTGCGAAGCTCATCCAGCCCAGGGCGAGGAACAGCCAGTCGCCGAGCCCGCGGCCCCAGGCGCCGACGGTGCTTGCGCCGGCAGGGTCGACCTTGGTCGCGATGAGGCTGGCGAGAACGTAGAGCAGGACCACTATCGCCAGCACGATGCCGACGACGCGCAGTGCCCGGCGCCGGTCCGCCGATGCCGGGGTCGGCCTGGCCCTGCCCGCGCGTCGTCCGGAGGTCTTCTTGGGCATCGTCACATCACCGGGTAGCCGGCAAAGAGCCAGCTGAAGACCCGAACCAGCGGGAACAGGTAGAGCCCAATGAGCGACACCCCGGCGAAACGGCCGAGGAAGATGAGCCCGATGAGTATCATAAAGCCATACCGTTCAAGTTGCGCATACTTCGCGGCCAAGTCCGAAGGTAGAAAATAGTAAACAAGACGCGACCCGTCAAGCGGCGGCATCGGAATGAGGTTGAAGAAGCAGAGAATCAGGTTGAAGAGCACGAAGTACTGCAGGAGCATCACCGGGAAGCCGCCCAGGCCGACGAGGTGCATCAGCCGGAGCAGGAGCCCGCAGAGCGCGGCCACGGCCAGGTTCGCGGCCGGGCCGGCCAGCGCGGAGAGCGCCATGTCGCGGGTCGGGTTGCGGAAGTAGCTCGGGTTGATGATGACCGGTTTGGCCCAGCCGAAACGGAACAGGAAGAGCGCGACGGTGCCGATCGGGTCGAGGTGCTTGAGCGGGTTAAGCGTCAGCCGCCCCATCATCTTCGCGGTCGGGTCGCCCAGGCGCCAGGCTACCCAGCCGTGCGCGAGTTCGTGGATGGTCAGGCCGAAGAGAATCGCCGGCGCGGACAGCACCAGGCTGCGGATGATGTCGCCCCAGTCGCCGCCGAGCATCTTCAGTCCTTGCTCCGGGACAGGGTGCGCCGGACGAGGCTGAGTTCATCGGCGCGGGTCCGGACCCGGCCGTCGAGCCGAGCATCGCGCAGTGCTTCCAGTATCTGGCGGTAAGCAGGGCCGGGCCGGAGGCCGAGCGCGGCGAGGTCGTGCCCGCGCAACAGGGGTTCGACCGCGGCCAGTTCGTCAAGATAGCACCGGATGCCGGCGTGGACCGGGGGAGAGGCGAGCGCGGCGATGATGCGCAGGGCCGGTTCCGGCACCGGCCTCAGCCGGCGGCAGACGGTGCTCGGGCGCCGGGCGCGGGCAAGCCCCGCGACCAGCGTCCGCCGCTCTCGAACCGCCCGGGCCGCGTCGCGCTGTTCGGTGGTAACCGGGAAGCGGGGGTTGTCCGGCAACTCGGCGAGGACGAAGATGAAGAGCAGGGCCGGGTCGCATTTCCGCCGGTTGAGCCGCTGGAAGCGGCCGAGGAAGTCGGGCGACGGGCGGTGTTCGAAGCAGGCCGGGAAGAGTCCCTCGCGCAGGGCGGCTTCGAACATCCGGGGCGCGTGTTCCTCGGCGCAGAAGCATTGCAGTTCGTGCAGTGCGCGTTCGGGCGTGAGCAGGCCGGGCAGTCGCGCGGCAACGGCGTCGCGCATCCGGGCCAGCGTCTCCGGCTCGATTTCGAACTCGAGCCGGACCGCGAAACGGATGGCGCGGAACACCCGGGTCGGGTCGTCGCGGAAACTCGCCGGTTGCAGGATGCGAACCAGGCGCGCGTCAAGGTCGGCGCGCCCGGAGTGCGGGTCAATGAGCCGTCCGAACCGCCCCGGGGTGATTTCGAGCGCCATCGCGTTGATGGTAAAGTCGCGCCGGACGAGGTCGGCTTCGACCGTCGCCGGTCTCACGGTCGGGAGGGCCGCGGGTTTCGGGTAGGTCTCGGTCCGGGTGCGGGCGAAGTCCACCCGCCCGCCGTCCGGCCGGTGGACGGTGCCGGTCAGGAACCGGGCGTGGTAGACGACGCGGCCGTCGAGCGTCCGGGCCAGTTCGTTGCCGAACCGGCGGGTGTCGCCGTCAACCGCGAGGTCGAGGTCGAGCACCGGTCGGCCGAGCAGGAGGTCGCGGACCGGCCCGCCGGCGAGGAACGCCCGGGCGCCGATGCCCCGGGCGATGCGGCCGGCCTGCCTGAGCAGGGCGACCGTAGGCGGCGGCAGTGAGCCGAGCGACGGGCGCGACCGCCGCTCGGTCGAGGACGACCGACGTCGGCCCGAGACAGCCGGCGCCGGGTCTTGCGTGCTAGAAGCCAAGACTGCGGGTGGAGTCCTCGCGGCCCTGGAGGTTTATCTTGCCGAAACGCGTTTCGAACTTGTCAAGGTTGTCCTTGAGCGCATTGTTCAGCATCCGGGCGTGCTGGGGGGTCATCACGATACGGGCGAAAACCTTGGCCTTGGACAGGCCGGGCAACATCCGGGCGAAGTCAATGATGAACTCCGAGGGCGAGTGGGCAATCAACACGAAGTTCGAATAGATTCCTTCGGATTCCTTCTCGCCGATTTCGACCTGGACCTGCTGACCCGGCGGAGTGTGTTTGGGTTCGTCTGTCATTGTCTGCTCCTTTCAACGGACACGCGGGGAAGGCATCTCATCACCATCCGACCAAGTATACTCCAATAGTGGCGGCCGACAAGGAAGAACGTGCGTGAGAATGGTGCGGTGGTCAAGCGGCCCGGTGGCCAGGCGGGAGAACCGGAAGCGACCGCCGATGGACGTCGGAGACGACAACCGCCAAGGCCGCCAAGCCGAGGGAATCGGGGGACATGACCGGGCCGCGGGACATGACCGAATTGCGCTCGGGCAATTCGGATCGTGTCCCAAGCCCCGACAG
>DSBX01000189.1 GCA_011049385.1 Caldifarciminota bacterium
GCCCCGCTGAGTCTGCTGGCGCTGGGCATCATCGGTTTCATGATCGGAGGCGAGTTGAAGCTGGCGGTGTTCCGCCGCCAGGGCGGGCAGATGCTTGCCCTGCTTGTTGCCGAGGTGCTCGGGGCTTTCGTCGTCGTCACGGCGCTGGTCGGGTTGGTTACCGGCAACTGGCTGTTGGCGATGCTGCTCGGCGCAATTGCTTCCGCGACCGCGCCGGCGGCGACCGCGGACGTGCTCTGGGAGTACCGGACCCTGGGTGTGCTGACGAAGACGACGCTGGTGATCGTTGCTCTCGATGACGGCCTGGCGTTGTTGCTGTTCGGCTTCACCGCGGCCATCGCCCGGACCGTGCTCGGCGGTGACGGGTTTACGGCGCTGACGGTGCTCCGGCCGCTGTACGACATTGCCGGGGCGTTGGCACTGGGTGCCGCGGTGGCGGTTGCCTTCCATTTCATCCAGCGCCGGATGCGCGAGAAGGAGCTGGTGCTGGCCTTTGCGCTGGGCTCGATCCTCCTGCTCGTGGGCGCGGCCGAGGCGTTGCGGGTGGACATGATTCTTGCGGCGATGGTCTTTGGGGCGGTGTTCGTCAATCTCGCCGGCAAGTCGGGCGAGTCGGTGTTCAGCATTGTCCAGCGGTTCGCCCCGCCGATTTATGTGCTCTTCTTCGTGCTGGCCGGGGCCCGACTGCGGTTGGGCGCGTTGAGCGGGGTGATGTGGCTGGCGGCTTTCGTTTACCTTGTTGGCCGGTCGGGCGGCAAGTTCCTCGGGGTCTGGGTCGTGTCCCGCATCGGCCGGGCTCCCGAGGTCGTTCGCCGCTACCTCGGGCTGACCCTGCTTTCCCAGGCGGGCGTTGCCATCGGCCTGGCGATTCTCTCGGCGCGAATCTTTGCCGACCACCCGGAGGTTTCCGTGGCGATAGTCGGCATCGTCACGGCGACGGTGTTTCTGAGCGAGTTGTTCGGCCCGCCGGCGGTGAAGTATGCGGTGACGAAAGCGGGCGAGGTGGGACGGAACGTGACCGAGGAGGACCTGCTGGAGAGCTTCCGCGTCGGCGACGTGATGAGAACCGACCAGCCTGCAATCCGGCTCCGCGCCCCGCTGGCCGAAGTGCTCGATACCGTCGCCCGCGGTGACGCGGTCTACTTCCCGGTCGTCGGCGACGACGGGGCCCTGCGCGGTGTCATAACGCTCGAGGGATTGAAGGCAACTTTGAACATGCCCCACGTCGGGCCTTTGCTGGTGGCCCAGGATCTGATGGAGGAGAGCAGTCATACCGTGACGCCCAACGAGTCTCTGCTCGAGGCACAGCAGTTGATGCGGGACCGCAACCGGGACTACCTGGCGGTGGTTGATCCCGAAACCCGTCAGCGGCTGGTAGGGTTTCTCATCGAGCGGCGGGTGCATCGTGTTCTCCAGGAGGAGATTGCCCGGCGGCGTGAGGTAGTGGACGCTTGATGAGAGGCTTTGACCGCGGCCGGAACAGGCCTGCAATCGTGCTGACCTGAACGGCCCGCGGGGCCGGTCAGGTATGGCGGTAACCACAGATGGCCGGGGCCGAGGACCACGAGCGGTTCGGGGTGATGGTCGTACTGGTCGAGCAATTGGACGGAGAGGCCATCGTCCGGAATCTCAAGGACAAGGCGACGCGCCGGAGCCATACGCTCTCGGCGCTGAAGGAGCTTTCGAACCGGACCGAGGCCGAACTGCTGGCCGAGCTTGAAGGTCACCGGCGGGCCGCGGCCGGGGTCTACTTCTACCGGCTTGAGACGTCGCTCGGCGAGCTTTCGCAGAAGGCGGTCATGACGCGTTAGGCCGGGCGGGACGATTCAACCCGGCAGGCCGGGGCACTTGTGCGCTTCGGCCTGCCGTGTCTCAGGGTAGCGTCAGCGAACAGCCGGCGCGCTGGTTCCCGGCAAGGCGGACCCGGACCCGGCGGATGCCCGCGGGCCGCTTGGCGTAGACCCGGAGCCGGTAGCTGTAGCCGGTTGACTCCTCGTAAGCCGAGACGGCATTCGGCCCTCCTGCGTCCCGCCGGCCGCCGGCCCAGACCATCATCAGCGCTTCCAGCCCGGCTTCGGAGTCACTGCGAAATGAGCTCAAGTCCTCCCGGGAGAGGTTGCAGAATACGCGGCCGGCAATCTCCACGTGGGAGTGGAACCCGCCGAGGAAGCGCATGTCGAGAGCGCGGGCAATCAGCCAGCGGCGGTGAAAGGCCCGGAGGATGGCTGCAGGATTGTCGAAGCACACGCCGCTTCGGGTCCGGCGGCCGCCTCGGTAGTCGATCGCCTTGCGGACCTCCAGCCTGCCCTGACGGCTGAGGCGGCCGTAGAGGAAGCCGAACGCCTCACGTTTGCGAGGTGTTTCGTAGCCGTTCCGGGCGAGGCGGCACAGTTCGAACATGACCGGGCGCAGGATGATGACCGGTGGTCGAAACCTGAGGATGGGCTCGTTCACGAGGCCGATGCTAGCGACAGGCTGTTCGGCGTCAAACCGTCAGCCGATGAGCGTGCGAATCGCGAGGTAGACGAACCAGCCACCGGCAAGCACCGCGATGACCCGGGCGGCGAACCGCACCGCTTCGAAGCGACTGATGACCCCGGCGAAGAGCAGGGGCAGCATGTAGATACTCGAGGCGAGGAAGAACAGCAGGAAGAAGAGCATCCCGGCCAGCGGGCCGCCGGTTTCGGCCGCGGCCGCGGCCGCGAGCAGGGACGGCGGGCAGAGATGCAGGCCGGCGAGCAATCCGAGCAGGAGCAGGTACCAGCGGGATCGGACCCCGGGGTTCACGAGCCTGCAGAAACCGAGGTGCGGGAAGGACTGAACGAGGGCGTAAGCGACCATCATCAGCCCGAGCAGCAGGTAGAGCCCGGGCAGAACCCGGGCCCGAAACAGCCAGGCCTGGCTGAAGACCCGGCCCAGCGTCCCGAAC
The DNA here is from genome assembly GCA_011049385.1 of Caldifarciminota bacterium. Classification (GTDB taxonomy): domain Bacteria; phylum Hydrothermota; class Tepidihabitantia; order Tepidihabitantales; family Tepidihabitantaceae; genus DSBX01. The sequence goes on from DSBX01000189.1 coordinate 2,930, forward strand.
AAGAGCCCGATGGCGAGGTAGCTGGTGAGCCGGCCGGCGAGAAACAGCCCGACCGAGGCCGCGGCATCGCGGAGCGACGCGGCGGGACGACCCGGGATGCTGCGGGACAGGAGCACCGGGCCAAGCACCGGGACGCAGAACCCGATGCAGAACAGCCCGGTAGAGAACCCGAGCGCGAGGGCCCTACCGGCCAGTGCCAGGTTCATCCGGGAAGAGGGTTCGGAAGCGTTGGCGTGCCTCCGGGCTGAGTCGGTCCGGGGTCCAGCCGACGCTCGGGTCGAGTCGTACCTCGATTTGGCCCACGCCGGGTACCGCCCGGACCGCATTCAGTGCACGCAGGGCAATCACCCGGGCGAACGGGCACTCCGGGACGGTCAGGGTCAGGGTCAGGGCGACGTTGCCGTCCGGGTCCACCGCCAGCAGGTGGATGAGGCCGAGGTCAACGATGCTGACGGCGATTTCCGGGTCCTGCACCTCGCGTAGCGCATCAACCACCCGGGTGGAGTCGGTCGGTGCGTCGTCGGCCGGGACCGTGCCCGTGCCGGACATCGGGGCGAACGGGTCCGTAAGCGACAAACCCGGCCGGTCGCTTCTTCCGCGGATGAGCGCGGGCAGGTTGATGACCGCAACGCCGAGGGCGACCAGGGCCAGACTGACCAGCAGTCGGGGCACGGTTCGGCGCAGGCGGACAACCATCAAGGAACTGTAGTCGTGCCGGTAACAGAGTCAAAGGGCCGGCAGGCTCTGGCCCCGGCCCGGCCTCTCCGGCTCCGGAGCAACAGGCAGAACAGCCGGTTGCCCCGGTCGAGATGACCGAAGAAGAGATGATCGCCGACATCATGGCGAAGTGTATCTGTCCGCAATGTCCGAGTTGGGTGCCCGAAGCTGCCGAAAAGGGCGAAGGCGGTTACTGCGCGGTCGGCAAGAGCAACTGCATTGTGAACGAGGTCGGGTGCGTTTGCCCTACCTGTCCGGTGACGCTGGAGAAGGGTCTGAAGTGGGGCTACTACTGCACGCGCGGCTCTGCCAAGGAGATGATGGAGAATGAGCAGTAGCCTGACACCAGCCGGCTCTTCCTGACGAACGCATAACTCCGTGAGGGCCGCGGTTCCTGAGCGGCCTCGGCCGGAAAGGCGTTGCCGGTCAATCGGTTGACTTCTGCAGGCTATGGGCTAGCATTCCTGCAGTTCGGTAATACATACCCAAGGAGGAGCTGATGGTCCTGAAAGGACTTGCGTTGTTGCTGGCTGGTTTCTTCGTGATCGGCTTCATGGCCTGTCCGGAGGAGACCGCCGAGACGCCCGTTATCGAAGAACAGCCGATCGAAGAGGTCGTGCCTGAGGAGCCGATGGAACAGCCGGCCGAAGAGGCCGTGCCCGAGGAGCCGGCCGAGGAGAAGAAGCTGGAAGAGCCGACGCAGAAGTAGTTTCGTCGGTATCCGTCCGGCCTCATTCAGTTGCTGGTCGGATTCTGCGTTTCTTGCTGAGAGCGGCCGGGCCGCGTTGACAGGCCCGGCCGCGGTTCTATACTCAATAGTTATGGACGCAATTCTTGACAGGGTCAAGGCTGTTGTCGGTGCGGGCCAGAAGCTGAGCCGACTGCTGGTCGCCTACCGCCGGTTCATCGAGCGACCCGACCGTCCGGTTGCGGCTCGCGAGAAGGCGTTGGCGGGGGTTGCCGCTGCGGCGGCCGGGTTTCCGGTGACGGAGGTTCGGATTGAGGTCGAGCAGTGGCTGGCCACCGAGCGTACGCGGCTGGCCGAGGCCCGTGAGGAGTTGAGGTTCGGTTTCGGTGGTGGGCTGGCCGTTGCGCTCAGCGAGATGGGTCTGGGCATAACACCGCGCGGGCAACTGCCAGTGGTGCGGGTCGGGCTGTTCAGCCTGCGGGTTGACTTCGACGCAGGTGCGGCCACGCTGTACTGGGGGCCCGAGGTCGAGAAGCTGGCTGCGGGTATCGTGCTTGCGCCCGTTTCGGTGGCCAAGGCGGTTCGGGACGAACTGGCGCTGCTGAGTAAGCGGGCAATCGCACCTGCGCGACTGTCCGGGCTTCTGCACCGTGCCTACCGGCGCTGGTTGAGCGTCGGTGGACACGAGCCGGGGTCGCGGGCACCGCTTGTCGAACTGATGGCCGAGCTGGCACTGATGAGCCAGCCCGAGGCGTTCCGGGCCGATCCGGTGCGCAGGCGTTTCGTAGAGTACCCGCGGGTTCAGTTCAGCCATGACCTGTACCGGCTCAGGGCGGCGGCGACGGGCGAGATGCCGCGACTGCACGTCGCGACTTTCGACTCGACCACCAGCCGGTTGAAGTCACTCTGGGTACCGGACAACGACCAGGGGGATGGCACGCACTACTCTTTCGTCTCCTACCCGGTGACCGGCAAGCCGGCGGCTGGGCTGTTCGCACCGACTGACCGGGAGGAAGAGAGTAAACCAGGCACGGTGGAGGGTTGATGGAGCGGGAGCTTGCGAGGGCAATAATCAACAAGCTCGGGGCGACGGGGACTCCTCCCGAGTTCGGTCTCGACACTTTCAGCATAGGCCTCGAGCGCTACCTCGGCGTGCTGGAAGAGGA
>DSBX01000028.1 GCA_011049385.1 Caldifarciminota bacterium
CCGCAAACTACCTCCGAAACCCAAACCAAGGCCCAAACCCCGACGGACGGGCTATGACGTTTTCGCTGTGCATCAGCTATGACGTTTTCGCTGTGGTTTGACACAGGACGGGGCTTGAGCACGAAGAAGGACGCCGGACGGCGAGAGCTTCGTTCCGGCCCGGCCGGGAGCGTTTCAGCGCCGGGCGGTGAGCGGGGCGGTGGCGGTGTTGCCTTCCGCGTCCGCGGCCCAGACCACGATGTGATTCGTGCCCGGTGCGAGCCCGAGCTCGACCGCGAATTCCTCGGCGGGCGCGTCGAACAGGCCGTCAACCGGCGCGACCGGTTGCCAGGGCCCGGCGTTGACCGAGACCCGGGCCGCGGCGATGACCGAGTGGTCGTCACTGACGGTGAAGCGCAGGCGCCCGCCCTCGAGGCGCAGGCCGGTGATGCGGGGCGGGTTGTTGTCAATGAGCACGGGCGGGGAGACCGCCTCGGCCCGGAGCGCCTCGGCCGCCGGGCGGGAGGGCGCGTCGGTGGCCTCGATCCGGAAGCGGTACCAGCCGTCGGGCAGTTGGCGGGTGTCGAGTCGGTAGGACGGCTCGGCGAGGCCGGTTTCGATGACGAGCCAGCCCGGGTGGCCGTCGGGTCGGTAGGCAAGCGTGAATTCGAGCGAGTCGCCGTCCGGATCGTCGCTTTCCCACTCCAGGCCGCGCACGGGCCGGGCCGCGGCGTCCGGCGGGGTCGGATCGAGGGCGAGGTTGCGGACCGCGGGCGGGCGGTTGGGAATGGCGTAGTGCAGGTCCACCCGTTCGAGTGTCGGGGCTCGGCCCGGGAAGGTCGAGCCGAGCCGGACGCGCCACTGGATGAAGCGCGCGGGCCGGGAACGGACCGCGCCGTCGGCCGCGAGCCAGGCGGACCAGGTCGAGTCCGGGGTCGCCGAGTTGCCGGACCGGGTTTCAAGCGCGATGCTCGCGCCGGATGGGACTTCCGCACGCCGGGTGATGCGGCCGAAGTCGGCCGGGCCTTCGCAGTCGTGAACCGGCGATTCGGCGAGGCCGGAGCCGGCTACGCCGGGGCCGAGCCGGAAGACCGCGGTAGGTTCCGAGGTGCCGGCCAGGATACCGTCCGGGTCCGGGGCGAGGCAGAGCACCCGCCCGGCCGGAAGCCGGTGGCGGATGCCGGCCCGGCCGAGTCGATCGAGCGCGTAGATGATGCCTTCGTTACCGGTGGCGGCGAGGATTTCGTCGTCGTTCGCGATGAGGTCGAAAACCGCGCCCGCGGGCGCGGTCCACTGCCAGATCAGCGTGCCGTTCTCCGCGACGCAGATGACGCCGCCGGGTTCGTCGTTGTTCTCACCGGGGTTGGCGGCGGCGTGGACGCGGATTCCGCCCGCGCCGTGGGTGACCGCGAGCGCGCGGATTTCGTCGGCCGGGGTGTCGTAGAGCACCGAGACCTCGGCCCGGCCGGGCCCGAGGTCGAGCCGGTAGATGAGGCCGTCGGGTGAGGTGCCGGCGAGCAGGACGCGGCCGGGTTCGAGCCAGGCGAGGCTGGCGATGTGGGCCCGGGGCGCGGTGAAGACGACCTCGCCGGGGCCGGTCGGGGGCAGGCGGTATAGCCGGCCGGCCGGGCCGGTGGCGACGTAGACCTCGCCGGCGGGACCGGCGAGCAGGGCGTGGACGTAGTCCTCGCCGGTTTCGAGCCGGGCTTCGGCAACGCCGTCCGGCCGCAGGCGGTGGACCGTGCCGCCCGGGGTGAGACCGAAGATGAGCCCGGCCCGGGAATCGTGGAGCAGGGCGAGGATTTCGCCTTCTTCGAGTTCGGCGGCGAGCACGGGCTCGCGGCCGCCGGTGTAGAGCCTGCCGCTGGAGCCGGTGCCCGCGTACCAGCGTCCGCCCGGCCCGGCGACGACGCGCCAGGCCGCGTCGGCTTCGAGTTCGGCCAGGGTCACCAGTGCGTCGGTGAGCCGGAGCGTGCCGTCGTGGTCAACGCGGACGTTATCGAGCACGGGTGGGGTCTCGGCTTCGAGCAGGTCACGGCCGGTGGCGGTCCAGACCACCGCGGCGGCCGGGGCCGCGAGAACCAGGCTTGCGAGCAGGAAGAGGCCGGATATTCTCATCTCTTTACCTCCAGCGGGATTTCGTGCGTGCCGGCGACAACCGCGCCGAGCGGGTGGCGTTCAAGCAGGAGCCGGCTCTCGCCCAGGGGCCGGACCCGGCCGGCGCGGTGGCCGAGGATTCGGCGCAGGGTTGGCGGCGGGGTGGGCATTTCCCGGGTGCCGAGCGTGAGTCCTGGCGCGGCCGAGTAGCCGGCGATGACCAGTACGTCTTCGTCGCCGGTGCGTTCGAGCAGGCGGAGCAGTTCGTCGAGGTCGCGCGGTTCGGTGCCGGCTCCCCGGCCGAGGTCGCGGAGCAGGAAAGTATCGGCCGAGGAGAGGGTGAGCACCAGGCGGCCCGGCGGCACGGTGGCCGGGATGTCGACGTCCATGCGCCGGAAGGAGGACCGGCCGTCGTCGTCAAGCAGTTCGAGCCGGAGCGCGATGGTGTCGCCGGGCGCGACGACCCGGCGGGCGGCCGCGACGTTGGTGAGGGTGAGCCGGTTGCGGCCGGGGCGGAGTTCAAGCGCGACATCGAGGCTCTCGACCCGGACCGGCGCGAAGCGGTTTTCGACGAGCAGGCGGAGCCGGTCCATCACCGTGCGGGCGAGCGCGTCCGCAGGCGCGCGGCCGGTGTGGACGTGGCGAAGGGAGACGGTCCGGCCGCCGGCGAGGGTGATGACGACCCGGGCTTCGAGCGTCGCCTCGTCGTAGAAGCCCTCGCCGGCGAAGACGATTTCCGCGATGCCGAGTCCGGCGATGTAGGGCAGGAGCGGTTCGAAGTCCGCAATGCGGAAGTGGTGGTCCTCCCGACCCCGGGCGGTGACGAGCGACACCCGGACCGGGAGCATCGGCGGCACCGGGCCGATTATCCCGCCGACCGCGGGGCGCCGGTCTTCGACCAGCGTGCCGACCGGCGGGCCGGCCGAGAAGAGCTTGAACGAACTGGCGTAGCTGGGCATCACCGCGTGGACGACGCCGTGCGACATCGGCAGGCGGATTGCGCCGGCCTGGAACATCGGGTGGCCGAAGGCGAGCAGGCGGTCGTTCTCGACCCAGGTGACGGTGCCGATTGCGGAGTAGCGGACGTCGCCGTCGGCGAGCAGGACCCCGACCGCGCCGCCGGGCCGGAAGCGGTCCGGCGCGCTTTCGCCTTGACCGGGCGGCAGGGCCCGACCCGCGGCGACCGGCATCAGCCCGAAGGGTTCGAGCAGTGAGCCGGCGAGCGCGACCAGTTCCGGCGACGCGCCGGCGATGCCGAGCGGCAGGGGAATCGGGGATTGATGATCGGGGACTGCCGATGAGCGGGGTGAGCCGGGCCGCGGGCGGGTACCGCCCTGCCAGTCGCCGGTCTTCAGCAGTTCGAGCATCTCGCCGATGGGGGTGATGCCGGCAATCGGATCCTTAGCGAAGCCCCAGCCGTAGGCGAGCGCACCGGCGAGCCGGCCCTCGAAGTAGACCGGACTGCCCGACATCCCGGCGACGATGCCGGAGTGTTCCAGTCCCTGGCCGGTACAGCGGGCGAGAATCATGTCCCCGCCCGGCGCGACGCCGCGCATCACGTCCACCAGTTCGACCCGGAAGGTGTCAATGCTCCCGCCGGGGTTGAAGACGCTAAGTCCGTAGCCGGTCATCCCGGGCCGGAGTTCGTCCACACCGATGGTCGCGGCGGCGCGGGAGGCGAGAGCCGGGGACAGCAGGCAGAGTGCGGCGATGACCGGACCGCAGGTCCAGAGCCCGCGCATCACCTGACCACCCGACCACCTTCCTTTCACAGTTTGCGCAGGGGCGAGCGGGCCAGCTTCTCGAACCGGGCCCGCCACTCCGGGTGATTCGGGAAACCGCGGCAGTTGACCGGCAGCCAGAAGCAGGATTGTTTCTCCCACAGCTCACTATCGGGGTAGAACCAGGACTCGGCGGTGTCGAAGACGACCGCGAGGTAAGCGGTGCCGCGGTGTTTCGTCTCGAACGCGGCGAGACGGCCGCGCAGGGACTCAAGCTCGGCGCTCAGCCGTTCGGCCGGGAAGGCGTCGGCCCCGCCGGGCCGGACGGTGAAGTCACAGCGGATGAGCGCCTGGAATTCCTCTTTGAAAGTGAGGACAAGTTCGGGCGCGAAGCGGCCGGCCGGGAGCAGTGCGTGGCAGGCCCAGCCGGCCCGGGTCAGTATCAGCCGCCGGATGTGAAAGGCGGCGGCGGTGAATAGGTCGGTCGAGTTGGCGGCGCGGAGGAGCGAGACGTCCTCCTTGAGCTTGAGCCAGAGCGGGCCGGTGATGAAGGCGTGGGTTTCCGATGCCACCGGCTCAGCCCTCGACGACGCCGCCGTTCTCGCCGCGGAGCGCGGCCTCGGCCGCGGCCTTGATGCGCTCCTGGTCCTGGAAGTTGAGGAAGGAGCTGCCGATGCCGAGCACGGGCGGTCGCCAGCGCACCCCGGCGACGAGGCCCATCACCTCGACCCGCTCGATTTCCCGGTGCGCGTCGAGGAACTTGTCGCTGATGAGGTCGCAGAGGTTCTGCCAGCCGATGGCCGAGAGCCGGACCGTCGAGCCGGTGAGCAGCACGCCGTGGGGCTTGAGCCCGAGCAGGAGCGCGTCGCGGTGGTAGTTGCCGAGCGCGACGCGGTTCTCGCCGTTACCCAGGAACCAGGCCAGTTTCTGGCGCGGGTCATAGGCGAGCCAGATGTCGCGCTGGGAGTAGACGTCGTAGAAGTTCCGGCGGATGGGCAGTTTCTGGATGAAGGCGTTTTCGTGGAAGGTCCGGAGCAGGGCGTTGTTTTCGAGAATCTTGCGGGCGGCTTTGTCGGCGAAGACCTTGTCACAGCCGTAGTTCTCCATTATCGCGTTGAGCGCGTCGGAGGAATCGTATTTCGGCAGGCTCGCCAGCATCAGGCCGCAGCCGATGCGCTCGGAGAGCCGGGCGTAGGAGATCTCTATAGAGCGTTCGACGTCGAGGCGGAGGCGGGGAGGCATTGGTCAGTTGTGCCGGTGGCGCGCGCCGGCGTGGAGCGCGCGGAGCCAGGTCTTGTACTCGGTCGCCGTGTCCGCGAAGTGGCGGCAGAAGTGCTCGACCTGTCCGGGGTCGAGGAAGTAGTCAATGTTGCCGATTATCGCCCGGCCCGCGCGCGCGGACCGGGCCAGCTCGGCCGGGTTCACGAGCCGGCGGTAGTATGCGAGGTCGGACCGGGGACGGCCGTCCTCGTCGAATTCGGCCGCGACGACGATGCCGGGCAGGCGCCGGAGCTCGATGAACAGGCCGGGCGGGTCCGCGGCGATGAGTTGGACAGACTTGACGTTGCGGCCGGTGAGGACTTCTTCGAGCCCGAGTTCGGGTCGAAGGCCGATGCGGACGCCGATGATGCCGATGCCGATGTTGTGGAGTTCGCGCCGGTCGGAGTCCACCTGCATCAGCTTGCGCATCGCAAACCAGCGC
>DSBX01000123.1 GCA_011049385.1 Caldifarciminota bacterium
ATCTTCGCCTACCAGGTGCTGGTCAACATCGGCATGCTTCTCGGCCTCCTGCCGATTACCGGCATCGCCCTGCCCTTCATCAGCTATGGCGGGTCCGGCCTCGTCGCTCAGTATGCGATGGTCGGCCTCGTGCTCAATGTCAGCGGTCGCCCGGAATGAAGCCGGACATCCGCTCCCTGACCCGGGCCGACCTGGCCGACCTCTGCCGCGAGTTCGGCTGGGAGCAGTACCGAGGCCGCCAGCTCTACACCTGGCTCTGGCAGAAGCAGGTCACCGGCTTCGCCGCGATGACCAACATCAGCATCGCCCGGCGCGAGGAACTGGCCCGGCGTTTCCGTCTCTTCATCCCCGAGACCATCGCCCGCCGCGAGGGCCCGGACGGAACCGCGCGCTTCACCTTCCGCCTCGAAGACGGCGCGGTCGTCGAGTCGGTCTACATCCCGGACCGCGACCGCCGCACCGCCTGCCTCTCGACTCAGGTCGGCTGCGCGCTGGGTTGCCGCTTCTGCCGCACTGCTCGCCTCGGATTCACGCGCGACCTCGGCTGGCACGAAATCGCCGGCCAGGCGCTGGAGGTCGCCCGGGTCGTGCCCGACCGGCTCACCAACATCGTGCTGATGGGAATGGGCGAACCGCTCGCCAACTACGAAGCGACGGTGACCGCTGTCGCGGAGCTCAACGCGCCCGCCGGCCTCAACATCGGCGCGCGGCGCATCACTGTCTCGACCGCGGGCCTGCCCGCCGCCATCCGCCGGTTCGCCCGCTTTCCCCTGCAGGTTCGACTCGCGGTGTCGCTCAACGCCGCCGACGACGAAACACGCGATCGGCTGATGCCGGTCAACCGCCGCCATCCGCTGGCCTCGGTCATCGCTGCGGTACGGGAGTTCATCGAGGTCAGAAACAAACGCGTCACCTTCGAATACGTCCTGCTTCGGGGCATCAACGACCGGGACGAGGACGCCCGGCGGCTGGCCGCGCTACTGCGCGGGCTGTCCTGCAAGGTGAATCTCATCCTCTTCAACCCGTTTCCGGGAGCGGAAGGCGCGGGTGCGCAGGGTGAAACCTTCGCACCACCGGAGCCGGCCACGGCCGAACGCTTCGCGCAACTGCTCTACCCGCTTTTGCCCGCGGTCACAATCCGGCGCAGTCGAGGCGGCGAAATCGGCGGCGCCTGTGGCCAACTCGCCGCCGACGCGGACAGTTGCTAGCCGTCCCGCTCGATGCAGGCGATACCGAACCGCGCCAGTTCTTCAAGCACGGGCCGGTAGATTTCGGGGCTGACCGGTATCTGGACGCCGGTGAGCCTCAGACGCCCGTCGAGTATCAACCGGGCTGCAATCGCGGCCGGCAACCCGACCGTCCGGGCCATCGCGCTCTCCCCGTCCGGCTCGCCCAGTACCACCAGCGTCGAGGTGACCGGGACGGAAACCTCGCCCGGATGCTCAACCTCGAATTCGTGGTGGAGCACGACCATATCACGCTCACCCGGCCGGTAGGCCATCCGGTCCAGCATCAGCTTCGCCAGGATGTCAAGGTTTGAACCGCGCTCAATGCCGACCGGCTCATCGTTGAAGAAACCGAGCCAGGCCAGGTTGACGACAACCGGCGCATCCGGAGAGACTCCCAGCCGTTCCGACACCGCTCGCCTCAGGTCCCCGTCGTTGGACACGCACTCGCGGACCCAGTCCGCGCAGGTCAGGTCAGCAAGGTCATCCCGCTCCCGATCATCGAGCAGGTCGAGATCGGCAATCGCCTTGAGCGTCTCGCACCAACCGGGGTAGCGCAGTGTCCCCCTGAGCATCGTCCTGATACCGGCCAGGCCGTACCGCTCGACGTAAGGCAGGGAATCGCGGTTCGGGTAGGCCTCGAAGGCGTCCTGTCCGGGAACCTCCAGCCGCCAGCGATGGCCGAAGAGCTCGCGACCGGGCACGAACACCTCCTTGCCGTCATCGAGGTAGCGGGCATCGTTGCGTCCGGCCATCACGACGCCCTTCGGGCTCCAGGAGAACTTGTAGCCGAGTGGATTGTTGTTGGCCTCGGGCCCGGGCAGGCCGCCGCAATAGGAACGGAAGTGGGTGACACGACCACCGGCCTCCTGCACCCGGTGGATCAGGGCCATCGCCGACATGTGGTCAATCCCCGGGTCGAGCCCGACTTCGTTGAGCAGGAGAACGCCGGCGTCGCGGGCCGCCGCATCGAGCGCGCGCATCTCCTCACTGACGTATGAGGTCGTCACCAGCGGCCGACTCTGCCGCAGGCAGTGACCGGCAACCCGGACGTGGTGGGCATACGGCAGGAGGCTTACGACCAGGTCGTGCTCGACCACCGCCTCGCCGAGTTCGCGCTCGTTATCGGCGCTCATCTCGAGCCACGCGCCGTTCGGGTATCCCTCCACCAGCCTTCTTGCTCTCGCCGGTTCGATGTCGGCGACCGTCACCCGGCACCCGGCCTCGCCGAGGAGATAGCGCACCAGCGGGCCGGAAACCAGCCCGGCGCCGAGCACGAGAACACTCTTCACCGGCGCTCCGCCTCTTCGAGGTGACGGCCGAGGTAACGGTAATCTTCGGTCAGCTCGCCGCGTCGAAGAATCAGCGCCCGGGCAAGCGGTGCCGGCAGCGTCCCGGCCGCGGCATCCGCGCCGCCATCGGCGGCCAGTGCCGGCACGAACGGCGCAAGCACGCGGCCGAATTCCTCGCTCGAATCCACCGGTAGCTCACAGGGAAGGTTCTCCACCGCCATAACCACCACGCCGCGCCCGTCGGTACCCTCGACCGCGCGGTCGGTATCCGGGTCGTAGACATACGTCGGATCGCCCGGGTCCGTTACCCGGACCGTCGCTTCGACCGCTCCGCGCACGTCACAGGAAATGTCGCCGATGACCTTGAGCCGTGGTCCGTCGGGCTTGGCAAACTCGCCACGCAGCCACTCACGGGTGACCAGCCGCGGGTAACGCTCGGTCCAGAAAATGCAGTTGACGAGCACGTCCAGGAACGGCAGGCGCTCCTCGAAAGCCGGCTTGAAGCGCTCCGGGTATCGGTAGTACTCGTCAAGGTCGAATGCCCGGCTCGGTTCTGCCGGCTCGGCCATATGCTCTTCGCGGAAGACGACGCGATAGATTGCAGCCTGCCCCGGGTGCGAAACCATACTCGAGGGCCGGAGCCCGCACAGCGCCGGCAGGTTCTCGGGAGTGACGTCAACCACGCCCAGCGCGTCGAGCACTTCCAGCACCCCCCGGCCGACGTGACCGTAACCGGCAACTCCGATGACGAGCGGAACGTGCGGCCCGGGCAGGCCCTCGCGTCGAATCCGGTGCCGGAGCAGAACGACTTCCTTCATCAGCTCCCCGATGTTCTGGTGCGCGTGCGGCGGCTTGAGCCCGGCGAAAGGATTCTCGACACCCCGGGCCGCCAGCCTGCGGCCGAGCGCAATCAGCGTCTCCACCGCCCCGGCAATGCCGGCGAAGCGCCCGAAGAACACCAGCCTCCTGCCCGCGTCATCCGCTATCCGCTCGTAATCGAACAGGTCACAGCCCAATTCCATGAGCCGTTTCAGCATCGGCATGTTGTACGGTTGGCCCTTGATGACGTGCGCGAACAGAGCATACCGCCCGCCCGGGCGGAAATAGTCAAGCGGCATCTCCTTGATTCCAAGGACGACCCGGCAGGTATCCAGGCTCTCGCTGATCACGGCTCCGGCCGCGCTGTACTCGTCATCAGGGAAAGCGCGGTTCGGGTCAGGCTGAACGGCAAAGCGCAGACCCACGGCCCGCACCAACTCCGCGACCTGGGAAGGTGTCAGCGGCGCCCGATGCTCCCAGCTGTTCTTGGTCTCCCGGCAGATGCCGACATCGTGTTCATAACAAGTCATGAGCGACAATCATAACCGGCGCGCCCGGTCAGTCAACAGGGCGGAGAGATGAAGAAGGGACGACGGCTCAGGGAACGTCAACCGGGACGGTCAGGTTGAAGGTCTCACCTTCAAGCCGGCCGCTGATGTTGACCAGGTGACGACCGCCCGGCATCTCCACGCCCCCCCGAGTCCAGCCGCCCGAGACATAGACCGCGCCGGCCACCTTCGGCCCGGGCGCATCGGGGTCGAGCAGGGTCCCCAATCCCGGGAACTGCACCGCCATCGAGGTCAGTTCGAGATCGTAGTTGAAAACGAGCCGAAACTCGGTGGTGTCGCGCCCGGGACTGCGTACGCCCTCAAGACTCTGGACCGGGTCTCGCCAGGGCCGCATGTTGACGAAACGCACATCGGTCGGTACCCCGGCAAAGACACCGATGGGCCCGCCTCCGAAACCGGGTCGGTAGGCAGCACCGCCGACCCCGACCAGGTCCCGGTCGCTGATCCGGCCATCCTCGTCCACGTCACGCCAAGCCAGCAGGTAATACGAACCCGGCAGCATGCCCGTCAGCCGGAAAGAGGAACGCCGGGCGTCAACGCTGAACTCCGACACCCCGGCCACGACCGGCTCCCCACTCAGGTCATTGGTCTCGTACAGCTCGATACGACTTCCGCGCACGTCACCGACGTAGCCCGCCTCCAGCCTCACCTCGCCCAGGACCGCCGTCTCCCCATCGCAGGCCGCGACGCTCAACAGCAACATCGCCACAAAAACCGGCGCAAATCGCATCATACCGACTCGATTCTAACCTGCGTGCCCAGCCTGTCAACGAAAGGCGCGGGACGCCCGAAGGCGTTCCGCGCGGCTTTCGAAAGGAGAGGGCTAATTCGTCAGCAGGAGCTTGCCGCTGACGGTCTCGCCATCGAGTACCAGCCGGTAGAGATAGACGCCCGCGGCGACACGGCTTCCCGCGTCGTCCCGACCGTCCCAAGCCGCCGAGTAACGACCCGGCTCCATCCTGCCTGCGGCAAGACCGCGTACCGGCCGACCGGCCGCGTCATATACGACGAGGCTGGCTTCGCCGGCCCGGGGCAGAACGAAACGGATCCGCGTGTTCCGCGCGAACGGGTTCGGCCCGACACTTGCGTTCAACGCTCTCGGCGCGGTCGCCGGCTTCTCCTTGACCCCGGCAATGGGGTTCGGCCAGCGCTGAACCACGACCGGGTTGTTCGTCATCGGACCCTCGCCCTGGATTAGGAAACCGGCCTGCTGGTCGATCAGGTAGGTGACCGCCACCTCATCGGTAATGTGGTCCATCATCGCGGGGAAGCGATGCGACACCGTCGAGGGGGTCGTGATCTTCTCGGCAGCGGCCCAGCTCTGGCCGTTATCGCTCGAGTACGAGTAGAAGATGTCGGCGCGGCACAACTCGGGCGGGCCGGGCTCGACGTTCTCGCCGTCGAACTGCTCCCAGGCGACGAACAGGTTGCCGTCCTCATCCGTGCCAAGTGACGGCCGGGTGGCGAAGATGGCGTTGTAGCCGACCGGGGCCAGCAGGTTCTCCGGGTCCGCGGTGTGGATGTGGGTCCAGTTCGGGGTATTGG
>DSBX01000185.1 GCA_011049385.1 Caldifarciminota bacterium
GCATTATGGGCAAGGGCTATACCCACGATGTGTTCTGGCGGTACTCGACCGGCGACACCTCTCAGGCGCCACCGCCGTCACCACCACCGCCGCCACCGCCTCCGCCTCCCCCTCCGGGCGGGGGCGGACCGCTGCAGGGAGGCGGTCACAGCTTCCCGGTACCCGCTCCGGGCGGTTCCGGCATGCTGGTCTTCGTGGATACGGATACGGCCGGCGATTCCGAGGTAATGCGGCTGTACCTGTCCGGGCAGGGCCTCACGGCGGTCTGTCTGACGCCGGGGTTTGCGGTCAGCCCGGAAGCGGCGCGCTGGTCGCCGGACGAGGCGAAGGTGGCGGTAGCGGCCGAGGACGGATTGCGGCTGGTGGATGTGGTTGACGGAAGCTCGGCATTGCTGGACAGCGGGCTGGTGTCGTCGCCGCGCTGGTCCCCGGACAGCGGCTGGATTGCCTACACGAGATGGGAGGGCGGTCACAAGCTGTACAAGGCTCGGGCCGATGGTACCGAACGAGTCTGTCTGGCCCAGGATGGCGACTATGCGAGTCCGGCCTGGTCTCCGGACGGGCTGACCATAGTCTGCGAGAAGGCGGCCCGCGGGTTGTGGCAACTGGTGCTGGTGGACGCCGAGACCGGCGAGGAGCAGTACCTGACCAATGACTACCACGACAATACCGCGCCGGTCTACACGCCGGACGGCGAGTGGGTCTACTTCAACAAGACCGACCATACCCGGTTCCGGCAGGTGTACCGGGTGCGGCCGACCGGCGAGGACGAGGAATCGGTGACCGGGGAAGCGGCGATGCACGGTGAGCCGGATGTCTCTCCGGACGGCGAGTGGGTCTGCTTCACCGTCAGTTGCACGACCGAGGCGGGCGTGTTCTACGACCTCAGTCGGGTGGAAGTGGTAAGTGTCCACGCGACCCAACAGGTGAGCCTGACCGACGGGAACGCGGAGCGGTTGACGCCGGCCTGGGGCGCGCCGGACTCCGGGGACCCGGACAGCTATGCGGTCGTGTATGAAGAAGTGGTGAAGGACTCGGCCGGCGGCACGGACAGCGAGCCGCAACCTGCCCGGATCAGGCTTGAGAAGGTGCGGTTGCCGCGTCGAGCGGAGGAGCCGGCCGGGCTGTTGCCGACTCAGTACGTGTTGCATCAGAACGTGCCGAACCCGTTCCGACAGCGGACGGTCATCCGTTACGGAGTGCCGGCGACGGGCCGGGTGAACCTGCAGGTCTATGACCTGACCGGCCGGCGAGTGCGGGTGTTGCTGGATGAGGAGTTGCGTCCCGGCTACTACTCGGCGGTCTGGGATGCACGTGACAACCGGGGCCGGGAAATGCCGGCCGGGGTGTACTTCTACGAGCTCAGGACCGACGCGAAGGTGATCGAACGGAAGATGCTGTACCTGAAGTAACGGCTGAGCGGAACGTTGCCGGGAGCCGGGTCTGTGGGTGCGCCGGATGGAGTGGTGCCGACCTGCAGACCCGGTGCCGATTTCGGCCCGGGAGCGGCCGAGTCGGATGCCGGCTATCCTCACCCGGTCAGGAGTCCCGGAGAACCGGAAGCAACCGCCGATGGACGCTGGAACTTTCCGTCATCTCGACCGGAGTGGAGACATCGCTTTCCGGGCCGCAGGAAGTAACCGCCGTCGCTATTGCCCTACCGCTGAATCACAACCTTCCGGCTCGAACCCTCGACCCCTTGCCCCCTCGGCCCCTCTGCCCGGATGAAGTAGACCCCGGGCGCGAGGTGGCGGACGTCGTTGTCGCCGGGCTGGAGGTCCATCACCTTGCGGCCGGTGGCGTCGAGGAGTTGCGCGGGCTTGGGACACAATCCCGATTCTCCGGGCAGAATCGGGCTATGTCCCGCGCCAATGTCCCGCGGCAGGACTAGACTGCCGCGGACGATGGTCGGCACCACCGGCTTGGTTCCGGCCGGTGTTCCACCCGGACCGACGATTCCGGGCGGATTGTCCCGAAGCACAGTTACCTTGCTACCATCCTCGCTGGCAACATACGTGCGGTTCATCACCGGGTCCCACGCCATATTTGACGGCATCTGTCCGGCCGGCATCGGGATCGAGTATTTCACCTCAAGAGAAACGCCGTCAACTATATGAATCATATAGTGTATGAGCTCAGTAACATAGAGCTTACTGTTCAGGTAATTCCAGACCAGGCTGTGAACCCAGCCCGACCCCGGAGTCTCGATTGTTGCGATGACGGAGTCCCGGTCGCAGTCAATGACATCAACTGCGCCTCCCCATGTTGAACCCACAAGAATCCGGTTGCCCACGCTGTCCCAAGCCATCCGTTCCGGCTCCGCGTCAACCGCCAGTCGTTTGCGGACCTGTCGGGCAGCCGGGTCAATCAGCACCAGCTCGTTACTCCCTGCATCGGTGCAGTAGATGGTATTGTTGATGCTATTATACAGCAATCGGGCAGGCCAGACGACCCCGGGAATTGAGGCGATTACCGCGTCGGTTGCGCAGTCAATGACCTCAATCTCGCGACTCCCGCCCCGGAACACCCAGTTGCTGTCCGGGTACCAGAGTAATGGCCCAAAGCTGGCATGGGGCAAGCTGATCACGCCCAGGACTTCATCTGTGCTGCCGTCAATAACGGTAACTTTGCTCTTACTCTGAAACGTATGGGAATGACCGATGTAGACCTTGTCGCTTGTTCTGCTGTAGGCCATGTAAGTTTCAAGACCGGCTCCGGGGTGTGAAGCCAGAATCTGATTGGTCGCACCATCAAGAACCACGATACGCTGGTCCTGAGGCGGCGGGAAGACATTGCAATAACTTCTTGTAGTTACGTACAACTTGTTGTTATCCGGCACCCAGTGGACGGCGCCCGGATTGTGATGGCCGATGTTGACCGTATCGCAATGCAGGCTATTACCGTCAATCACCGAGATGGTACTGGTGAACCCATTAGTGACATACAGCCGATTGTTGACCGAGTTCCAGGCAAGCGCATAGGTCTTGGCTCCGGTGTTCAGTCGTGTCCGCTCGGCTCCGGTAGCACGGTCATAGGCTGCTATCGCAGCACCGGTCTCATCCGCAACCCAGATGGTCGGGTCGGAACCGGCAACAAGCATCATCGCGGACAGGCGCTCACCGGCCCGGACGCTGGAGATGGACTCCAGGGTCAGAAGGTCCCGGACTGCCAGATGCGTCGGAATCCAGTATATCGTGTCGGGTGCGGTTTCACAGACATAGACCCGACCCAGTTCGCCGTCCAGTACCAGGTCCGCGGCATAGCACCTGACCGAGGCTATCAGCGTATCACTAGCGCCGTCGAGAACCCGCAGCCCGTCACGGGTAGCGGCAAATAACCGGTTGGTACTCGGGCACCAGGCAAGCCGGTTCGGCAGACCGTGAAGGAAGAAAGGACCGGCGACACTGTCGTCTGCCAAGTGCACTATAGCCATCCGGGTACTCCACGTCCCGGCGATGTAGAGCTTCTGGTCTTGGTGGTTCAAGGCCAGGATGTTGCGGTTGTGCACATCTATCGGCACAAAACCGGTGACCGTGTCGGCATCAGAGTCCACGAAGTACAGCCCGTCATCCACCCCGGTGACCAGCACCCGGTTGCGGACCGTATCCGCATGTAGCGCTCCCGGCCGGCCCAGTATCGGAATCCGGGTCCGGACCGTATGAGTGGCAAGGTCCACGACCACCAGGTCATCTTCGCACCCGATGTAGAGCTTGTCGCGCGGCTCGTCGAGTAGCAGGCGCCAGGGCCGGTCCAGCCCGGAAATCGTGGCAATCACCTGCCCGGCCCGGACGCCATAGACCGTCACCGTGCTGGCGTAGTAGTCGGCTGAGTACACTCGATTGTGCTCCCGGCTCCAGACCAGGTCACTGACCCCGTATCCGGGCAGATACCGACCAACCTTCCTGAATGTCCGGGCATCTATGATGACCACGCAGTCAGCCAGCCAGTCGGAAACGTATAGCTGCTCGTCGGTCTCGTTGTAGCAGAGGACCCGGGGGCTGGCGACCCCGGATAACTCGTCCGGCAACAGGATGGTACTCTCGACCCACTGGGCTGAAGCCGAGAACACGAACGCCAGCAGGGCGGTGACGGCAAACCCGTATCTCGCGCCTGTTGCGCTGTAGAGGATTGCATTGCTCAATCGCATAACTCCACCTCCCGGCTATGTCCGATTATCGGCCCGGTCCTGCCCGATGTCAAGCCCGGCCCGGACAGGGAGAACAGATCCACCTGCCCGGGCCGGGCAAGCCGGTATCCGACAGCACATATGATCCGGCCTCGAACCCGTCAGTCCTGTGTCGGGTTGCTGGTCGGTGGGCCGGGCGGGGTAGCTCTGGTCAAAGGCAGTTCGATGGAAGTATAGTACCAAGGATGCTTGTAGTAGTATGGTTCCGACAGCTCGGAGTACCAGAACTCGTTGTCAATGTAGGCCCTTGACCGGAATGCATACCAGGAGAGTGTGTCTATCTCTATCATCTCGCCGCTTTGAGAGGAGTGTGCCCAGCGGAGTTTATATGGTCCGGTGGATTGCTGTTCCCACGTGTTATGCTCGCCGACATAGTTCCACCCTCCATGGGTAACGTGCCACTGCCAGGCTGCGACAGAACCCGTCCGTACATTCCCGTCCTTCGTGACTGTTGTGAAGATGCCGGACGGTGCGAGGTTTTCGGCCCCGGCGACTGCGCAGAGCAATGCGCAGAGCCCGAGTGCGACCATCAGAGTTCTCATGAACTCCTCCTTCTTGTTCCTGTCCGGCTCGGGCCTGGCCGGGAAGGCCGCGAGGGACGGCCCGGATGCCGCCGAGGCGACCCGCTCGGCTCCGTTACCCTGCCGGACTCATTACCAATACTACTAGCAACATTCGTGCCCAAAAACGCCACTTGGGCACATTTCTCGTAAGTCACAACAGCAGATAGTGTTAGCTCGTCTCTCTCTCTCTCTCTCTCTCTCTAAGCAAACCGATTGCCGCTAATTTCGTCGGTGACTGCCGCATTTTGCGGCAGTCGGCCGGGTTTCGGAGGGTGCTCGGCCGGTGGTACGGCGGCCCTGGCGGTGCATCTCTTGGCAATCGCGGTCCAAAGACCGCTCCCACACCCGCCCGCATTCTCCAGATGACCGGGCCGATGGCCGGGAGAGTGACCGGGCCGGTGACGCGGGCGGTGACCGGACCGGTTGCCGGGCGGATGACCGGGCGGATGACCGGCCGGATTGTCCGCCGTATCATCGGCTCGGTGATGCGCCGGATGACCGGCCGGGTGACCGGGCGAATGACCGGCCGGATGACTCTCCGAGTCACCGGCCCGATGACCCGGGGGGTCAC
>DSBX01000124.1 GCA_011049385.1 Caldifarciminota bacterium
CCAGTGACCCCCCCCGTCATCGGGCCGGTAATCCGGAGCATCATCCGGCCGGTCACTCTCCGGGTCACCCGGCGTGTCATCCGGCGCATCATTCGGCCGATGATACGGCGGACAATCCGGCCGGTAATCCGCCCGCTTACCCGCCCGGCAACCGGCCCGGTCACCGCCCGCGTCACCGACCCGGTTACTCTCCCGGCCATCGGCCCGGTCATCTGGAGAATGCGGGTGGGTGTGGGAACGGTCTCTAGACCGCGATTGCCGTGGGAATTCCGGGGACAGGACTTCCCGGAATTCCCAGAGCCGCAAGCCGCGTTCAGTCCGTCTTCCGGCCCTTGCCCGAATCGCTGATGAACTGGAGTTCTTCCGGGTAAGGGCTGAAGAAGGTCTGGCTCGCCAGGTACTCTTCGCCGAACCGGGCGACCCAGGCCCGGATGATGCTCTGGGGCACGCTCAGCGGCACCCGGCCCGCGCGGTAGCTCTCGAGCGTCTCAAGAAAAAAACGCTTCTCCCCGGCCTTGACCCGGTCCTTGAAGTAGCCGAGCCCGTGCATCAGCACGTTGATGGCCGAGGTATAGCGCGGCGGCCGGGCGAACGCCTCCGGCAGTTTCGCGCCGTAGGCCGCGAACAGCTCCGCGACCGGCCGCTTCTCAGGATTCGCTACGATGCGGCCGAGCTCGCGCATCTTCGTCTGGTTGTAGCCCATCAGCAGGAGCTTGTTCTCGGCCTGGAACCGGACCAGCCCGGCCATCGTCGGCCGCGCGGCCAGTTCGCGCCACCGGGCCGAGACGTAGACCCGGGTGAGGAAATGCTCGCGGATGGTGAAGTTGGTGAGCCGGCCTTCGTCCTCGACCGCCGCGGCCGGAAACCGCTCCAGCACCGCGCCGCCGAAGAAGCCCGCAATCCGCCTGGGCAGGGCCTGGCCGGATTCGTCCTTGAACAGCTTGACGTCGAGCAGGCCGCAACTGGGCGAGCGGCTCTTGAGCACGAAGCCGTCCACCGGGCAGAGGATAACCCCCTCCCTTTCATTCCCTCCCCCTTGAGGGGGAGGGAGGGGTGAGGGTGTTTCGAGGTTGTCCAGGAAGTCACGGGCGTAGCCGCGCATCTCCTCCGAGACGTCCCGGCCGGTGGCGGGCTGGACCAGCCGCAGTGCTTCGCCCGACCGGACAATCCGGATCGGGTCCCGGGGTATGCCGAGCCCGATATCCGTCTCCGGGCAGGGCGTGACGCAGTCGAAGAACCGGCGGTTTCGCGTCCGATGCGAGGCCCGCCACTGCTCGACCGCTTCGGACGCGACCCCCTGCCCGTTGTACCGGCAGTTCTCAAAGCCCAGGCACCGGCTGAACACGACCTTCGGAGTCGGAAAGCCGGTCATCATCCTCCTTTACGGTTGAGCACCATTGTCGCGCCGTTGAGCACCACGGCGAAACTGACCCGGCCGATGTAGGGCACCATCAGCCAGCCGGCGGCAGGCGTGACCCGGAAGAAGAGCACCATCGTGCCGAGGATGGCAACCCAGAGCAGGATTATCTCGATGAACCCGGCCAGCGGCGAGCGCAGGCCGAAGAACAGGAACGACCAGGCGACGTTGAGCGCAAGCTGGGCCAGGAACAGCGCGAGCGCCGGCTTCACGCCCGGAGTGCCGAGCCCCCGGCTCCAGACCAGCCAGGCGGCCAGCCCCATCAGGATGTAGAGCACGGTCCAGGCCGGCCCGAACAGCCAGTTCGGCGGATTGAACACCGGCTTGTTGAGCGTCGTGTACCAGCCCGCAATCGCCGGCCGCGTCGCCAGCGAGCCCAGCGCCCCGGCCGCGAGCGGCAGGGCGAAACTGACGAGCACCCGGACAGCGTTGTTGTTCATCACCGGCTTCCTTGCGTCCCGTCCATCGGGACCCCTCGATACCGTTTCGTTCCGGCCATCAACAGCTTCATCCCAACGGTCAGCGCAGAACCATCAGCTCGGCCGGGTCAACCGGTTCGCCGTAGCGGCGCACTTCGAAATGAAGATGCGGCGCGGTCGAGCGGCCGGTCGAGCCGACGGTGCCGATCGGTTGTCCCGCGCGCACCGAATCACCGACCGCGGCCTGCCGCTCGCGCAGGTGTCCGTAGAAAGTCTCGAAGCCGCCCGGGTGCGTCAGCCGCAGGTGGTGGCCGAAGATGCTGTCCTCGCTCGCTTCCGCCACGACGCCGTCCGCCGACGCGCGCACCGGCGTCCCGGCCCGGGCGGCGAGGTCTACGCCGGGATGGTCCCGGCTGAAACGCCGCGAGACGACGAACTCCTCGACCGGCCTCAGCGAAGGCACCGGCGCACTGCCCCAGGCGTCGGGCGCGGCATCCTCGATATCGTCACGGTCGCCGGGCAGTACGCTCCAGTCCACCGGCGGCGGGGTCAGTTCGACCCCGAGCATCTCGGCGTAGCGGCGCTCGAGTTCCTCGAGCCGGTCCAGCCGCTGGCGCAGTTCCGCCACCCGGACGAACTCGGCCTCGAGCTGGACGTTGCGCGTTTCGAGATATGACAGCCGGGCGGTCCGGTGCAGCCCGGCCCAGCCCAGCACCAGCGCGAACACGACCAGCACCAGCAACAGCGCGGCGATGACGCCGGCCAGCCGCACCGCGGCCAGCGACAGCGTACCCCGGTGGGAGCGGCTGTTGTAGTTGGTGGTGACGAGAAAGGAGACCTGGCGCTTGCCGGTCATTCTATCCGCCGGTAATCAGCCGGACCATCCGCTCGAGGTCTTCCCACGAATGGTAGCGGACAACGACCCGGCCCGAGCCCTTGCCCGAATCCGCGACCTCGACCTTCGTGCCCAGCCGTTGTTGCAACCGCTCCTCAACCTCGCGGACGTGAACATCCTTCTCTTTCCGCCTGCGCCGGCCGGTCCCGGCCGGGCCCGCACAGATGGCCTCGGCCTGGCGCACCGACAGCCCGTCCCGGATGATCCGCTCCGCGAGCTCGACCTGCTCGCGCCGGACCGAAAGCTGGAGCAGGGCCCGGGCGTGGCCCGCGCTCAGAAGCCCGGCCGCGACCGCGTCCCGCACTTTGAAAGGCAGGCCGAGCAGGCGCAGGGCATTGGCGACGGTCGAGCGGTCGCGGCCGACCTTGGCGGCAATCTCTTCCTGGCTGAGCCCGAACTCGTCGGCCAGCCGCTTGTAGGCCAGCGCCTCGTCAATCGGGTTCAGGTTGCGGCGCTGGACGTTCTCGACCAGCGCCAGTTCGAGCATCTCCCCGTCGGTCGCGGACCGCACCACCGCCGGGATCTCGGTGAGCCCGGCCCTGACCGCGGCCCGGAACCGCCGCTCGCCCATCACCAGCTCGTAGCCGTCGCGACGACGGCGAACCACCACCGGCTGGAGCACGCCCTTCTCGCGCACCGAAACGGTCAGGTCTTCGATATCGTCCTCGACCCGCCGGCGCGGCTGGAACGGGTTGGGCCGAATCTCGGTCAGCGGAATCGTCCGCGCCTCGGCGGCAAGCTCCCGTCGCGTCTCCTCCGGGATGATCGCCTTGATGCCCTTGCCCAGCGCGCGCCGCATCAGCCTTCCTCCCCTTCCGTCGCGGGCACGGAAAGACGCGGGCTGTGCTCCTGCTCCCCGGCCCCTTCTCCTCCGCTCCGGGTCCCGGTGGTTCGAATCTCCTGCGTGCCGTCCGGCCTCATCCGCCGCCGGGCCAGCAGTTCGGCCGCGAGCGCGGCATAGGCCTGGGCCCCGGCCGACTGGCCGTCGTACTCGAATATCGGTCGGCCGAAGCTCGGCGCCTCGGCCAGGCGGACACTGCGGGGTATCACCGTCTCGAACACCTGCTCGCCGAAGAACCCCCGGACCTCCTCCGCCACCTGCCGGGCCAGGGTCAGCCGCGTCGAGTACATCGTCAGCAACACGCCTTCGACCTCCAGCCGCGGATTCAGCGCCCGCCGCACGCGGTTGATGGTTTCAAGCAGGCGTGAGATTCCCTCCAGCGCATAGTACTCGGCCTGCACCGGCACGAGCACGCTGTCGGCCGCGACGAGGCCGTTCAGGGTCAGGATGCCGAGCGAAGGCGCACAGTCAATGACCACGAACCGGTACTCCCGGTCCACCAGGCCCAGCGCCCGGCCCAGCCGGTTCTCCCGGTCCTCCGCGTCCACCAGTTCGACCTCGGCCGCGGCCAGGTCAATCGCGCCGGGCAGGAGGTCGAGGTTCTCGGCCCGGTCCCGCAACAGCGCCTCCTCCACCCGCTGGGCCTCGTTCAACGCTTCGTAGACCGATGCGCCCAGCTTGGTCCGGTCCACCCCCAGCCCGAGCGTCGCGTGGGCCTGCGGGTCAAGGTCCACCAGCAGGACCCGGCCGCCGCGCCGGGCCAGCGCCGCCGCCAGGTTCACCGAGGTCGTCGTCTTGCCGACCCCGCCCTTCTGGTTGCAGACCGCGATGCGCCGCGCCCGGGCCGGCGCGGCGGCGGAAAACCCGGTACCGCTCTCGGGAGAGAACACTTCGAGAATCTAACTCCCCGGCCCGGCCAAGTCAACCGCCTCTTGCACTGTCGCCGATTCACGGCATAATATGGGCTCAGATGTGGAGGCCTACCCATGACCGATGACGTCCGAAAGACAGAGCCTGCGCTCCGGCGCGGCGCGCCGGAAGAGACCGCCGGCCCCCGGACCGATGAGCTGACCCCATCGGCGCCGTCGCGCGAGATTGTTCCGGTCCACCAGGCCGCGTTCTTCACCGACTCGAACCGGCTGACGAAGGAAACCCAGGACCGGACCTGGTCCGAACTCGCCTTCGAGCTCTTTGCCGCCTGCCGCGAACGCTACCTCGCCGCCTGCGCGCTGGTCGGGGTCGAGCCCGAACTCGCCCGGCTCGTCCGTGCCATCACCGCGCTCGAACCGCCGCGGCTGGCCCGCACCTATCGCAAGATTGCCGCCTTCTACCGCTTCGCCTTCGTCGGCGAACCGCAGACCGAACTGCCGTTCGACGACCGGGACCACCTCGCCCTGATGGAAACGGACTGGCGGAAGTTCTTCCGGCTCGAAACCCAGCGCCTCGCCCGCATTGACCATCTTGCCCGCTCGGTCCTGCGCGCGGTGGCGTTCGGCGTTTCCGCCGAGGGCCGGGTGGCCGAGGCCCACGTCGTGGACGTGCTCAACGAACGCTACGGCCGGTTTCACCTCGCCCGGCGGATGGAACTGCTCAAGCTCTCGATTCACCCCGAAGAACTGGAAGGCTGGCGCTTCCTCGACGGCCCGGACTGGGAC
>DSBX01000208.1 GCA_011049385.1 Caldifarciminota bacterium
CACCAGGTCCTCTTCCGCGCAGTAGTCAATGGCGTTGGCGTGAATCCAGTCGCCGGTGCTGTGAATCATCCCGGCGTTGATGTCGAGCCGGTGCGGGTGTTCGGCGATGACGCCGTGGTTGGGTTTGGTCGAGTCAACGTCCTGGACCAGGTGGTCCCAGAGCCGCCATTCCCAGACGACCGAGTCCGCGAAGGGGTCGTACTCGACAATCATCTCGGACCAGATGTGGTCGGTCGAGATGTCCAGCCGGCCCATCGCTTCAGCCTCGGCCCGGGTGTAGCGGTCGAGTGAGAGCACGAGGATGTTGCCGTTGGGCAGGGGCTGGATGTCGTGGTGCTGGATGTGGTCCGGCCCGGACCATTCGAAGCTCTGGATGACGTCCCCGGCCCAGTTGTACCGCTCAATCAGCCCGCCGCAGGCGCCGGGTCGAAGCTGGGGGGCGGGATGCAGGCCGGGCCGCCAGACGGTGCTGTCCGGCATCAGGTAGGGCATGTAGGAGACCGGCTTGCCGCAGTGCCAGGTGTTCACCGTCCGACCGTCGTTGGTGATGAGCCGCATCGTGTTACTGGCCAGCGGGTTGACCAGGGTCAGCCCGTCGAAAGGCTCGGCGCTGGCCGCCAGCGTCAGCACGGCCAGGACCAGTGCCGGCAGGGCGCTTCGAGAACCGGGCAGCAGGTGATTCCTCATCGGCGTTTCGCTACCGGCTCATCACCAGCTTCACCGTCCCGGTCCCGGCGTCGCGACCGGCCCGGGCCGAGAGCTGTACGAAGTACACGCCGCGCGGGACCGGGTCCCCGGGCGCAAAGCGTGCCTGGTGCCGGCCCGGGCCGCGGTCACCTTCGACGAGCGTTGCGACCAGCCGACCCCCGGCGTCGTAGACCCGGAGGCTGACCGTGGCCGGTGACGCGAGTTCGTAGTGAATGGTCGTCGTGCCGGCGAACGGATTCGGGAACGCGCTCAGCGGCAGACGCACTGTCGCGCCGGGCCGTTCGGCCAGGCCGACCGCGCTGTCGTTCTCGGCGCCGAAGGTCGGGTTCATGAACCGGAAGCCGCCGGTGCCGTTGGGCCAGCGGCCGAAGCTGATGTCCGGGTTCTGCTGGCCGAATATCACCCGGTCGGCGGCGGTACGGTCCGGCCGGGACAGGAGCACCATCTCGCCCGAGCCGGCGAGGCTGAAGCCGGCGTGGAGCGGGCCCTGTTCCGGCTGGCCGTCGGCCCAGACGACGAGGTAGCCGCGGCCGGGGATGGTCGTGTCCGGGAAGGTCCACCGGGTCGGCCGGGTCGAGTCGTCGCTCAGGTACCAGCCGCCGAGCGCGACCGGCGTGTCCGATGTGTTGTGCAGTTCGACCCAGTCGTCGTATTCACCGTACGGGTCCCGGACCGTGGTTTCGTTCAGGGCCATCAGTTCGTTGATGACCATATCGCCGCCGACCGGCAGGGTGAAGAACTCGTGCTCGGCCCGGGCGGGCAGGAAGGCGGCCGCTTCCGCGTTCTCGGCGTAGATGAAGTAGTGAAGCTCCCCGGCGCCGGGCCGGAGCGTGACCGCGTAAGCGTCGGACCGGTCGCTCGCGGCCATCGCCAGCCGATGAAACCGGCCGGTCGGGTGCCGGCGCCAGCCCAGGAAAACCGAGTCGGCGTTCTCGACCCGGACCGTGAACCGGACCTCGGTGCCGGGCGCGGGGCGGGCCGGTTCGCAGGCGGGCGCGGCGATCACCGGCGGCGAGGCGCGGAACTCGGGCCGGCTCAGCAGGAACGAGGTCCGGGCCTGCATCAGCTCGGTCAGGCCGACAATCGCCAGCGGTCCCGAGCCGACCGAGCGGTTGACGTTGTTGTGAAAGTCGTTGTAGCTGTAGAACTTGTTGGGGTCGGCCCGGACGTCGGCGTCAATCACGTCCTGGAGCTCAAGGGCGCGGTCTTCATACCAGCCGCAGGCGAAGCATTCTTCGAGCATCGTCCGGGCGTGGGCGACGTAGGCCCTGCGCCAGCGGGGGTTCGGAAAAATGCGGGAGGCAATCGGGTAGTTCGGGTCCGCCCCGCGCAGGAAGGGGTCGAGTTGCTGCATCTGGGCCAGGCTCAACTGGCCGGAGCCGAGCAAATCCCGGAACGCGCCGAAGTTTTCGTTCAAGTCCCAGATGACCGGGTTGAACCGGTCCGAGTCGTCGCGGTAGAGGTAGTAGTTCTGGGGCATATTGACCGGCGCGTCGAGGTTGACCATCACGATGTGGAAGGCGAGGAACCAGAGGTGCCGGTCAACATTGAGCAGTTCCTCGGTCGCGGCCGGGTGGTTGTTGAGCGTGTCGAGGAAGCCGATGAGCTCGCGCCAGCCCGAGTCCGACATCAGCCGGTAGTAGAGACCGTAGGCCGCGGTGTCGGACCCGTAGTAACGCCAGCCCGCGGGGCGGGTGGTGTCGGTCAGCTCGCCCTTGAAGCGGGCGTTGCCGTCGGAGTAGAACCGCTCGCGCAGGAACCGCTTGTCCACGTCCTCGACGTTGGTGTAGAGCCCGATGAGCGTGTCGTTGACGTGGACGTTGGCGTAGTTGGCGCGGCCGGCCGGCATATAGCGGCGGGCGATCTCGTAGCTCAGCACCTCCCGGACAAAGCTCGGGTCCTTGAAGACGTTGGCGAGCTTGAGCGTGCCGTGGCCGTCAATCCGCTGTCCGGGGATGAGGTAGTTGAGGTCAATATTGAAAGGGTTCTTGCGCCGGGACGGGTGGTAGGAACTGTTGCCCTTGAACCGTACCCCGACACTGTCGAAGCGCACCCCGTTGATGACCGCCTCCCCGACCAGCCGCTCGCCCTCGCCCCGGGCGTAGAGACTGTCCAGAATCTCGCGCCAGTTCCGCTCGGCGAACCGCAGTTCGACCCGGTTCACCCGGTCGTCATCGTAAAAACCGGCGGTCGCCACCGCGGCCATCAGCAGGGGCCAGGCGAGCAGGCGGGTGAGAGTCATTCTCGCATCACGTTCAGCGACCAGCGTTCGGGCCGCGCGGGGTGGGTTCGGGCATGAACCGCCAGTCCGGTTCCGCGTCCGGGAAGCGGCCGTAGGAGGTGTCGGTACGCTGGGGGCCGAAGGTCAGCGTGTCCACGACCAGCAGGTGAAGCGAGTCGGCCTGGTAGAGCCCGAGTTGCTCGCCGGTGGTCGCGTTCAAGCTGAAGCCGGCGTGGAGCGGGCCCTGTTCCGGCTGGCCGTCAGCCCAGACGAGCAGGAAGCCGCCCGGGGGAATCGCGGTGTCCGGGAATGCCCATTTCGTCGGGTCGCGCAGGTTGTCGGTCAGGTACAGCCCGCCCAGCCCGACCGGGTCATAGCCGGCGTTGTGGATCTCCACCCAGTCGTCGTATTCGCCGTGTTCGTCGGCGATGATGGTCCGGTTCGAGGCCATGAACTCGTTCAGGAACAGCCGGCCGCGGAGCGAAGAGGCGCCGGAGCTGTTCGGCCCGCCCGGGGTCGGGTGGA
Organism: Caldifarciminota bacterium; assembly: GCA_011049385.1. GTDB lineage: Bacteria > Hydrothermota > Tepidihabitantia > Tepidihabitantales > Tepidihabitantaceae > DSBX01. The sequence continues at coordinate 3,455 of DSBX01000208.1, forward strand.
CGAGGAACTGCCAGCGCCAGCCGCCGTCGGGCAGGCGGCCGAACGAGACGTCGGTGCGCTGGGGGCCGAAGGACAGCGTGTCCACGAGGAAGATGGCGTCGCCGTCGGTGTCATAGAGCCCGAGCTGTTCGCCGCGCTCGGCGTTGAGCCGGAAGGTGGTATGGAGTTTGCCCTGGGTCGGCTGGCCGTCGGCCCAGATGAGCAGGTAGCCGCCGGCGGGAATCACCGTGTCCGGGAACGGCCACTTCATCGGTACGGTCAGGTCGTCGGTCAGGGACATCGTGCCGAGCCGGATGTCCTCGTCGCCGGCGTTGTGGAGTTCGACCCAGTCGTCGTACTCGCCGTGCGGGTCGGCAATGGTCGAGCCGTTGGCGGCCATGAACTCGTTGATGAACAACGTCCCGGCCAGCGGCGACGGCACCGGGATAGCCGGGGCCGCCGTGCAACCCGGGGTCGCGAACACTGCGCTCAGACCGGCCGCGGCCAGAAATCTCTTCATCATCACTCCTGTTCTCAGAACCCCGCCTGCGCCTCGACCAGCAGGACGTTGGCCGGTGCCGCGCCGAACCCGGCGGTGAAGTTGCCCTTCAGCCTGATGCGCCGGTGCAGGTACCAGTTGCCGCCCGCGGTCAACAGGGTTGCCCGGCTTTCGCCGCGGCGGTCCGGGGTGAAAAACTCGGCCCGGAGCACCGGCTCGACCGGGCCCAGCCGCCAGCCCACGGCCAGAATCGCGCCGAGCGCGAGCCGGTCCGGTGACGGCGTGCCGATGAGCACCTCGGCGGTCATCCTTGCCGGACCGACGTTCAGCGCCGCGTCCGCGCCGCCGGCCGCGACCAGCCGTCCGGTCAGGCTGTCGTTGCGCTGGGTGGCGGCAAGCCCCGCGACCAGCCCGGGGACCGGCGTGAAGGTCAGCCGCTGGACGAACTGCTTGGCGTTGTTGTTGTCCCGATAGAGGCGGCCGCGGTTGCCATTGTAGACACCGAGCGCGTAGCCGACCGGCTTAAGCGGGGAGAAGAACTCGCCTTCGACGGTCAGCCCGATGTCCCGGCCCAGGAAGCCGGCCCGGTCGAACGTGTCGTTGGTCAGCGAGCGTTCCACGGCCAGCATCCGGCGGGAAGGTTCGAGCTCTTCCCGGCTGAACGGCATCTTGTGCAGGCCGGCGATGAAACGCAGGGGCCGTCCGACCCGGTAGGCGATGGAGGCGTCCTTGAGCGTCAGTTCCAGCTTGTCGGCACCCAGTTCGAGGGCGGCCGAGGCTCGTTCGTCGAACCGGTAGTGAAACTCGACCCGGGCCCGGCGCAGGAGGAAGCCGTAGCCGGGCCGGGCGCGGATGTCCGAGTCCTGCCGCCATTGAAGATGGACGTACCCCTCGATGTCCAGTCGTTCCACCGCGGACCGGGGGCTGACCCGGACGGCCAGAGCCGGGCCGGCGGCAAGCACCGCCAGCAACAGCATCATTGTCGGACCGGGCCGGAACCTGCACCTGCCGATGTTAAGCTCCTTCTTCGGGTAATGCGCTCTCCGGCGGCCGGACAACCGCCGGCATCCCGCAGGGTAGACACGCGGGGCGCTCATTTTCTGCGTGCGAACAGTCAAGCCAGTGTGATTATCGTTCTGAACGACTCTGCTGTCAAGGGCCGGGGAGAGCCCTAGTTCCGATATAGGGCTGAAGGAAGAGAGGCTACTCCTCATATGGTTACTGCGTCTAACGGGTATGAAACACCGCACCCGTTGGGTGCAG
>DSBX01000293.1 GCA_011049385.1 Caldifarciminota bacterium
GCCCAACCGACGGTGACCGTCGGCGTCGTCAGCGCACTCAACCGCGACGTCCGCACCGGCCGGGGCCAGGTGATGACCGATATGATCCAGACCGACGCCGCCATCAACCCCGGCAACTCCGGCGGCCCGCTGACCAACGGCGACGGCGAGGTCATCGGCGTCAACACCTTCATCTTCTCGCACTCGGGCGGCTCCGAGGGCATCGGCTTCGCCCGGCCGATTGACGTGGTCCGCGAGTTCATCGCCGACGTCAAGGACGCGGGCGGGGTGCGGCTGACCACCTACCGGACCGCGCTCGGCGCCGAGGTCGCGGACATCAACGCGGTCCTGCGCGGGCGGTTCAACCTCGCCCACAGCCGCGGCGTCGTGGTGCTCAAGGTCACCGAGGGCAGTGTCGGCGCGAGTATCGGCCTCCGGCCCGGTGACGTAATCCTCATGGCCCAGGGCAAGGCGGTCCGTAATGCGGTCGGCTTCGCCCGCGAATTTGAGCGGCTGGGCCCGGTCATCAACATCGTCGTTGACCGCGGCGGCGAACCCACCCGGCTCTACTATCAACGACAATGATAACACGCTACACCCTGCCCGAAATGGCCGGTTTCTGGAGCGAAGAGGGCAAGTTCAACTCCTGGCTGCTGGTGGAGAGAGCGGTCGCCCGCGCCCAGGCCGAGATGGGCCTGATTCCGAAGAGCGCGGCGCGCGCCATCGCCCGGGCCACCTTCCGCATCAGCGAGATCGAGCGTTTCGAGAAAGAAACCAACCACGACGTCATCGCCTTCACCCGCAGTGTCGCGAAGAGCGTCGGCCCGGCCGGCAAGTACGTCCACTACGGGCTGACCAGCTACGACGTGGTGGACACCGCGCTTTCACTGCGCTGTATCTCGGCGCTGGAGATAATCGAGAGTGCGCTCGGCCGCCTGCGGATGCAGTGCGCCCGGCTCGCGCTCGAGCACAAGCACACCCCGATGATCGGCCGCACCCACGGCGTCCACGCCGAACCCATCACCTTCGGGCTCAAGGCGCTGTCCTGGTATGAGGAAACCTGCCGCAACCTCGACCGCCTGCGCTCGGCCATCGCCGAGATGCACCACGGCAAGATCTCCGGCGTCGTCGGCAGTTACACCCAGCTCGGCCCCGCGCTCGAGGCCCGGGTCCTGCGCGTGCTCGGGCTCAAGCCGGAGCCGGTCTCGACCCAGGTCATCCCCCGCGACCGCCACGCCTACATGCTGGCGGTGCTCGGGCTCATCGCCGCCGGCTTCGAGCGCATCGCGGTCGAAATCCGCAACCTCCAGCGCACCGAAATCGCCGAACTCGGCGAGCCGTTCGGCTCGCGCCAGCGCGGCTCTTCGGCGATGCCCCACAAGAAGAACCCGATCATCTGCGAGCGCATCACCAGCCTGAGCCGGCTCGTCCGGGGCTTCGTCGCCACCGGCTACGAGAACATCCCGCTCTGGCACGAACGCGACCTCTCCAACTCCGCCAACGAGCGCATCATCATCCCTTCCGCGACGGTCATCGTCCACTACATGACCTGTAAGCTGCACGACGTCCTCGCCGGCCTGGTCGTGGACTCCGACCGAATGGCGGCCAACCTCGAGGCCGCGGGCGGCGCGTTTCACTCGCAGGGGCTCCTGCTCGCGCTGGTCAACACCGGGATGGACCGCGACAGCGCCTACCGGCTGGTTCAGCGACTCAGCTTCGCGGCACGCGAATCCGACGTCGGACTGCCCGCCCTCGCCCGGGCCGACAAGGAGGTAACCGACCGGCTGGACAAGCGCGCGCTCAACCGGGTCTTCGACCTCAAGCGCCTGCTCCGGCACGTTGACACCATCTACCGCCGCACCGGGCTCAGGGCACGCGCATGATCGACCTGTCCCTCACCGACGAACAGCAGCTCGCGGCGAAACTCGCCCGCGACTTCGCCCGGCGCGAGGTCGCGCCGACCATCCAGGAACAGGACGCGGTCGGCGAGTTCGACCGCTCCCTGCTCGCAAAGATGGCCGGCCTCGGCCTGCTCGGCGTCTCGCTCCCGACGCGCTGGGACGGCGCGGGCGGGGACTACATCACGCTCGGGCTGGTCTGTGAGGAACTGGAGCATGTTGACACTTCGCTCCGGGTCATCCTCTCCGTCCACGTCGGGCTCAACTCGCTGACCCTGCTCAGTTGGGGGACCGACGAACAGAAGCGGCGCTGGCTGGTGCCGCAGGCCAGCGGTGAGAAGGTCGCCACCTTCGGCCTCACCGAGCCCTCGGCCGGTAGCGACGCGCTCGGCATCCGGTCCATCGCCCGCCGCGACGGCGCGGACTACCTCCTCTCCGGCGAGAAGATGTGGATTTCCCTCGCCGACGTCGCGGACCATTTCCTCGTCATCGCCTGGACCGACCTCGAAAAGAAAGAGGCCCGCGACCACACCGGCATGTCCGCCTTCCTGCTCGAACGCGGTATGAAGGGCCTCACGACCGCCACCATCCACGGCAAGCTCGGCATCCGTGCCGGCAATACCGGCTCGATCTCGTTTGACGACGTGCGCGTGCCGGAGGCGAACCGGCTCGGCAGCGAGGGCGAGGGATTCAAGATTGCGATGTTCGCCATTGACCAGGGCCGCTACACCGTCGCCGCAGGCGCGACCGGGCTCATCCGCGCCTGCCTCGACGCCTCGGTCGAGTACGCAACGACGCGGACCACCTTCGGCCGGCCTATCGCCGCGCACCAGCTCATCAAGGAGATGATTGCCGAGATGGCGGGCGACTATGAAGCCTGCCGCCTGCTCTGGTTCAAGGCGGGCTGGCTCAAGAACGAAGGGCGGCGCAGTACCCGCGAAACCTCGCTTGCCAAGATGCAGGCCTGCGCCTGCTCGGAGAAGGCCGCCTCCAACGCGGTTCAGGTCCACGGTGCCTACGGCTTCTCGAGCGAGTACTCGGTCGAACGCTTCTTCCGTAACGCGAAGGGCGCGCAGATTTATGAAGGCTCGCGCGAGATTCACAAACTGCTCTAGGCCGACTACGCGCTCGGCCTGCGCCACGACCGCCCGACCCGGATGACCTTGCCGAAACCGGAGTAGGAGGCAGGATGCCCACAGTCTTTCTAAAGTCCGGTGGCACCGCCACCTGTGTCGGCTACACCGTCAAGGACGGCGTCGCCAAGCTGATCGAGGTGGAGTTCAAGGACACCGCCGTGCCCGCGGACAAGGCGAAACAGCCGGAGGCCGTGGTCGCGCTCGATAACATCCTCTACATCATCCCCGACCGGCCCTGACCGCGCATGGCTGACGCCGCCCGCGAACGCGTCCTTGTCCGCAAGGTCGCTGACCTCGACGCCGCGGTCACGGAAGCGCTCGACTTCCTCGAGCAGGACTTCCGCGGCCTGCGGGTCTGGGTCAAACCCAACCTGCTCGGCAGTCACCATCCTGATGAAGGAGTCACGACCGACCCGGGCGTCATCGCCGCCTGCGTCCGCGAACTCAGGAACCGGAGCGCGAGAGCGGTCTTCGTCGGCGACAACCCGGGCGGTGGGCTGACCGCCCCCCTGTCCGACTTCGTTGCGGTGACCGGCGCGGTCGAAGCCTCGGACGGCAGTTTCACCGACGTCAGCCTCCGCACCACGACCCTGAAGCTCGAATCGCGCTTCGTGCCGCGGGTCGCGGTCTCGGCCCTGCTCAACGAAGTGGACCTCATCCTCAACCTGCCCGTCTTCAAGACCCACGCTCTCACCATCCTCACCGGCGCGGTCAAGAACCTGTTCGGCGTCATCCCGGGCCGGCAGAAGACCCTGCTCCACGCCAAGGCCCGCAGTGCCGTCGAGTTCGCCGAGTTGATGGTGGACATCTACCAGGCCCTGCCGGTCCCGGTCCTCTCAGTCGTGGACGCCCTGCGCGGGATGGACGGCCCGTCCGGCCCCTCCAACGGCCGTGTACTCAGGATCGGCCGGCTCATCACCGGCCGCAACCCGGTCGCGGTGGACGCGGTGATGGCGATGATGGCGGGCACGAAACCCGACCGCATTCCGACGATCCGTATCGCCGCCAACCGCGGGCTCGGTCCTGACCGGCTCGACGGCATCGAGGTCACCGGCGATTCCACGCCGATACCCGGCTTCCGCCTGCCCACGATGCTGGTCGCGAACCTCGGCACTTTCCTCTCCGGCGCAGCCTACACCGCCACCGCCTCGCGGCCGGTGCTCGCACCGGACCGCTGTACCCGGTGCGGCCGGTGCGCGACAGGCTGTCCGGTCGAGGCGATTACGCTTGCGCCGACACCGGTCATCGCCTTCCGTAACTGCATCTCCTGCTACTGCTGCGTCGAATTCTGTCCCGAACGCGCCCTCTCGGTCCGCCGCGGCATCCGCGGCCTGCTCCGTCGCATGTCCGGTCGCTGAGCCATCCGCCAGAACCGGTCTTGACCCGAACGCGGTCTACCTCGTTGCACTCGGTCGTGCCCGTGTTCGGCTAGGGAGTTCGAACCTGCGAATCGCGCACCCCCAGCTTCTGAAGCAAAACCCGGACCCGGTCGAAACCGGCTCCTACGTCCGCGGGCCGGTGCGCGTCCGAACCGATGGTGAATCGCCTCACCCCGACTTCCAGCGCCTTCCGGAGAATCGCCTCCGCCGGATAGGGCTCGCTGTCACCCCGGCGAAAAGCCGAGGTGTTGATCTCAAGCGCGGTCCGGGAAGCGGCAATCGCCTCAATGGCCCCGGGCAGTCGGCTCTCGACCGCCGGGAGAAGCCCGGTGCCGAGCAACTTGACCGCGTACTTGCGGTAGATATCGAAATGCCCGAGCGTGTCGAAGAGCCCGCTCCGGGCCGCGGCCGCGACCCGTTCCAAGTACCTCGCCATCACTTCCTCCGGCGTCAGCCGCCGGGCCCACTCGGCAAACTCCGCCTGCTCGGAACCGGAACTCAGGGCAACATGCTCGATGGAATGCACCGAGCCGATCACGAAATCGAACCGGTGCCGAACCAGGAATTCGCGCGTCAACCCCTCAAGCCCGGGCTCGAAGCCGATCTCAACGCCGGCGAGCACCACCAGTTCCGGGTACGCGAGCCGGGCCTCGGCTATCGCCTGCCGGTAGCGGCCGACCCAGTCGGAACTGACCGGAAGCAACCTGCCGTTCACCCGCACCCGCTCGCGGTCCGCCCGGGCCGGGTCGGGCTCGTAGTGGGTGGTAAAACAGAGACCGGCCAACCCGGCCC
>DSBX01000277.1 GCA_011049385.1 Caldifarciminota bacterium
CACCGGGCAGCCAGGGGCGCATCACCCGTCTCGAATCGGGCAAGCTGAAGCATCCGACCCTGGGATTGATTGCCGACTACCTGCGGGCCTGTGGGGCGTCGTTCGGGGCGCTGGTGCCGGTGCTGGACCGGTACACCGGCCGGCCGCCGGTGCGGGAGACGCGGGCGCGGGAGACGGCGCTGGCCGGTCTTGCCGGGGACGGGAGCCGGGAGGCGTTGCGGCTTGAGGTCTATGACCGGAAGACCGAGGCGGCGCGGAAGCGGGCCGGGCAGAAGCCGGTGGCGCCGGCGAAGCGGGCGGCGGCGCTGTCGCGGCAGTTGGCGGCGCGGCATCGCTACCGGGCGCTGGACCGGGTGGTAGCGGAGGAGCTGAACCGGTCCGGGAGCGGGCTGAGCTATGTGGCGCGCAAGCTGGCGTTGAGCTACGGCCGGATGGTGTGGAAGGCGATGGAGACGACAGGAGAGAAGCGGTCTAGTGGTGAAGTGGCCGGGTGGTCAGGTGAAGGAAAGGCAAAGGCCAGGAGCCAAGGCGCAAGACTGCCGAAGCGGGGGAGGCGGCGGAAGGGGAGAGATGAGCGGCTTCTGGAGGTTGAGGCGCGGATGCGGGAGCAGGCCGGGGATGTCCTGCCGCTTCCGGTCCTGCGGCAGGTCGCGGCTCTGGTGGTGCGGCTGTATGAGGAGGCGCGGGGTAGTCCTTCCAGTTGAGCCGCGAACCAGCACATAACCATCCTCTCAGCCGGCTTGACCCGCGCTCAGCGAGGAATTATGATTTCCTCTTACCATGTCTAAGCCTCCGTCCGTTTCGCCGCTGGTGCGCTCGATTGAAGCGCTGAGCGGGCAGGTTATTGCCGACTGCTACCAGTGCGGTTGCTGTACCGCGGGCTGTCCGATTGGTGAAGCGATGGACCCGCCGCCGTCGAAGGCAATCCGCCTGCTCCAGCTCGGCCGGGCCGGGGAATTGCTGGACTCCGAGGGCATCTGGCTGTGTGCGAGCTGTATGGTTTGCGGCACGCGCTGTCCGCGCGGGGTTGACTACGCGCTGATTGCCGAGGCCTGCCGGGCGGTCGTCCTGCGGCGGCCGGTGCGGTCTGGCCGGGTCGGGCCGGAGACTGTTACCGATGAGGACTGCGAGGAGATTCCCCAGCAGGCGTTCATGGCCAGCTTCAGAAAGTTCTCAGGCTGATGGCGAGCTACGCCTATTATCCCGGCTGTACGCTCTATACCAAGGCGCGGGAGCTGGACCTCTCGGCGCGGAAGGCGCTGGCGGTGCTGGGCGCGGAGCTTGAGGAAATGCCGGCCTGGGTCTGTTGCGGGGCAATCTACAATACCGCCGATGATGACTTCGCGGGCCGCATCGGCGCGACGCGGAACATCGTCCGGGCGAGCGCGCTGGGCGATACGCTGGTGACGCTGTGCGCGGCCTGTTACAACGTGCTCAAGCGGGCGAAGGCCAGGATTGACGACCCGGCGAACGCGGTCGAGCGCGAACGGGTGCTGAACTTCATTGACGAGCCGTACGAGCGCGAGGTCAGGGTGGTGCATTACCTTGACGTGCTCAGGCGCGACATCGGCTGGGACGCGGTGAAGGCGAAGGTGGCGAAGCCGCTGGCGGGGCTGAAGCTGGCTTCTTACTACGGCTGTCTGATGGTGCGACCGGCGGCGGTGCTGGATTTCGACGACCCGGAGGACCCGCAGGTGATGGATGAGCTGGTCCGGGCGCTGGGCGCGGAGCCGGTGCGGTTCGATTTCAAGACCGAGTGCTGCGGCGGGTACCTGGTCGTGAACCGGAAGGACGTGGCGCGGGAGTCTTCGGCCCGGGTGCTGGAGAACGCGCGGGCGTGGGGCGCGGACGCGGTCATCACGACCTGCCCGCTCTGCCAGTACAACCTGGACCGGCTACGGGACCGGGACGGCCTGCCGGTGCTGTATTTCACCCAGTTGCTCGGGCTGGCGCTGGGCCTGGAACCGGATGAGTTGGGATTCGATAACTGCGCGGTTGACCCGCGGCCGATGCTGGCGGAGAAGGGGCTGTTGTAGCGATGGCGGAGGGCAAGAGCCGGAGACCGGAAGTTGCCGGTCCGGAACCGGCGGGGACACAGTCCGCTTCGACGGACAAGCCAGCCATATCCCCGGTTTCCCGCAGGCCCCGGGTGGGGGTGTTCGTCTGCCATTGCGGCATAAACATCGCGGGTGTGGTGAGGGTGCCGGAACTGGTCGAGCGGGCAAAGACGATGCCGGGCGTGGTCGTCGCGCGGGACTACCAGTACTGCTGTTCCGACCCGGGCCAGCAGATAATCCGCGACAGCATCAAGGCCGACAAGCTTGACCGGGTGGTGGTGGCCTGCTGTTCGCCGACCCTGCACGAGGCGACCTTCCGCAAGGCGGGCGAGGAGGCCGGGCTCAACTACTACCGGACCGAGATTGCCAACATCCGCGAGCAGTGCGCGTGGGTGACCAAGGACCGGGACGAGGCGACGGACAAGGCCGAGGATATCACGAGGCTGGCCATCGCCCGGGCGACCCACGACGAGTCGCTGGAACCGGTGGGCGTGACCGTGAACAAGCGGGCGCTGGTCGTCGGTGCGGGTATCGCCGGCATCCAGGCCGCGCTCGATATTGCCAATGCCGGGTACGAGGTGGTGCTGGTCGAGAAACAGCCGTCCATCGGCGGGCATATGGCCCAGCTTTCCGAGACCTTCCCGACGCTGGACTGCTCGCAGTGTATCCTGACTCCGCGGACGGTGGAGACCGGCCGGCATTCGAGAATCAAGCTCCACACCTATTCCGAGGTGGCCGAGGTCTCGGGCTACATCGGCAATTTCAAGGTCCGCATCCGGCAGAAGCCGCGCTACGTGGACTTCGATGCCTGCACCGGTTGCGGGCTGTGTATGGAGAAGTGCCCGGCCCGGGTCGAGGCGGATTTCGAGCGCGGGATGGGCAAGCGCCGGGCCATTTACCGGCTGTTGCCGCAGGCGGTGCCGAACCGGCCGGTGATTGACGCCGAGGCCTGCATCTATCTCCAGAAGGGCAAGTGCGGAGTCTGCGCGAAGGTCTGCCCGACCCAGGCAATCCGCTACGACGATACCGAGAAGTTCGTCGAGGAGGAGGTCGGCGCGATCGTGCTCGCGACCGGGTACGAACTGCTCGACCACGAGAAGATGAGCGCCTACGGTATCGGCCGGGTGCCGGACGTGATTGACGGGCTGGCGTTCGAGCGGCTGTTGTCCGCGTCCGGGCCGACCCAGGGCGAGGTGAAGCGACCGAGCGACGGCAGGGTGCCGAAGAAGGTCGTGTTCGTCCAGTGCGCGGGCTCGCGCGACCGCGAGCACGGGATGCCCTACTGCTCGAAGATCTGCTGTATGTACACCGCCAAGCAGGCGATTCTCTATAAGCACCGGGTGCACGACGGCGAGGCGACAATCTGCTACATTGACGTGCGCACGCCGGGCAAGGGCTTCGAGGAGTTCTACCAGCGGGCGACCGACGAGGGCACGACCTACCTGCGGGGCAAGGTGTCGAAGATTTTCCGGCAGGGCGACAAGGTGATGGTCTGGGCGTCGGACACGCTCGCCGGGCGCAAGGTCGAACTCGAGGCCGATCTGGTCGTGCTGGCGAGCGCGGTGGTGGCCAGCCCGGACGGGGTGGAGCTGGCGAAGCGGCTGAAGATGCAGTTGGACGGTCACGGGTTCCTGACCGAGGCCCACCCCAAGCTCCGGCCGGTCGAGACCCTGACCGGCGGTTTCTTCCTTGCCGGTTGCGGGCAGGGGCCGAAGGACATTCCGGACACGGTCGCTCAGGCTTCCGCGGCCGCGGCCAAGGTGTTGGCGATGTTCGGCCAGGACAAGATATTCCACGCGCCGACGACCGCCTGGGTGGACGAGGACATCTGCGTCGGGTGCGGGAACTGCGAACTGACCTGCGCCTACGGGGCGGTGAAGGTTGACCTCCAGCGCGGGGTCGCGGCGGTCAACGTCGCGCTCTGCGAGGGCTGCGGGGCCTGCTCGGTCGCCTGCCCGTCGGGTGCGATGAGCCACCGGAACTTCAGTAAGAAGTCCATCTATGAGATGACGGAAGAGGCGGTGCGATGAGCGAGAAGCAGCCGACCGGCGCGGTTCTCGTCATCGGCTCAGGGATAGGCGGCATCCAGAGTTCGCTGGAGCTGGCCGATGCCGGGTTCAAGGTCTACCTGCTGGACGAGAAGCCATCCATCGGCGGCGTGATGTCCATGCTCGACAAGACCTTCCCGACCAACGACTGCTCGATGTGCATCCTGTCGCCGAAGCTGGTCGGTACCGGCCGGCACCCGAACATCGAGCTGTTGATGTACTCCGAGTTCCTCGGCCTTGAGGGCGAGCCGGGCAGTTTCCGGGCGCGGATCCGGCGCCGGCCGCGGTTCGTTGACCTTGACAAGTGCACCGGCTGTGGTGATTGCGTCAAGGTCTGCCCGGTCGAGGTGCCGGACAGCTACAATCAGGGTATCTCACTGCGCAAGGCGACCTACCGGCTGTTCCCGCAGGCGATCCCGAACGCGTTCACGATCGAGAAGAATGACCGGCGCGCGCCCTGCCGGCTGGCCTGCCCGGCCGGGGTCAACGCCCAGGGCTACGTCGCGCTCATCGCCCAGCGCAAGTTCAAGGAAGCCTACGAACTGGTGCGCGAGCGGCTGCCGTTCCCGGGTGTCTGCGGGCGGGTCTGCCACCATCCCTGCGAGACCGACTGCAACCGCAAGGAGTACGAGTCGCCGGTTTCGATTCGTGCGCTCAAGCGGTTCGTGGCGGACTATGCAAGGAAAGGGACCGAAGAGACGGCAGGGACAGCAGTCGAAAGCAACGCTGCCGAGGAGCGGCAGGAGAAGGTCGCTGTTGTCGGCGCCGGCCCGGCCGGGCTGACTTGCGCGTTGGATTTGCGGGCCAAGGGCTACCGGGTGACGGTCTTCGAGGCGGCGGAGAAGCCGGGCGGGATGATGCGGACGGGGATACCGGACTACCGCCTGCCGTCCGAAGTACTGAACCAAGAGATTGCGGACATCCTCGCCACCGGCGTCGAGCTCAGGACCGGCGCGCCGGTGCGCAACCGCAGGGAGCTGGATGCCCTGCTCAAGGACGGCTACAAGGCCGCGTTCCTCGGGTTCGGCTGTCAGGCGAGCCGGACCTTGAAGATGGACGGGATGGACCTCAAGGG
>DSBX01000147.1 GCA_011049385.1 Caldifarciminota bacterium
GCATTGTGGATGACGGTGCGAAAGGAGTGAGTGAGGATGAAACTGAAGGGCAGTGAGACCGAGAAGAACCTGCTGACCGCTTTCGCCGGTGAGTCGCAGGCCCGTAACAGTTGTGTGCAGGGCTGGAGCAGGGTGGCAGTCCGGCAGCTGGCTGGAAGTGAGCAACAAGACCGGCATTGTGGATGACGGTGCGAAAGGAGTGAGTGAGGATGAAACTGAAGGGCAGTGAGACCGAGAAGAACCTGCTGACCGCTTTCGCCGGTGAGTCGCAGGCCCGTAACCGCTACACCTACTTCGCGAGCAAGGCTCGCAAGGAGGGCTATGTCCAGATTGCCGACATCTTCGAGGAGACCGCCAACCAGGAGAAAGAACACGCGAAGCGGTTGTTCAAGTTCCTCGAGGGCGGCGAGGTCGAGGTCAAGGCGAAGTTTCCGGCCGGGGTCATCGGGTCAACTACCGATAACCTGCAGGAAGGCGCGGCCGGCGAGCACTACGAGTGGACCGAGATGTACCCGGGCTTCGCCGACGTGGCCGAGCGCGAGGGGTTCAAGGAAATCGCCGATGCCTTACGGGCGATTGCGGTCGCGGAGAAGCAGCACGAGAAGCGCTACAATGAACTGCGCGAGAACATCGCCAAGGGTCGCGTCTTCCGGCGCGAACAGGCGGTGACCTGGCGTTGCCGGAACTGCGGCTACCTGCACGAGGGTGTCGAGGCCCCGGACCAGTGCCCGGCCTGCGCGCATCCCCAGGCCCATTTCGAGTTGCTGGGCGAGAACTGGTAGGGCCGAGATGGTCGAGCGAAGCGGGTTGGTGACCGTCGGCGGCAAACCGGTAACGTTGCTTGGTCCTGAACTCAAGGTGGGCGACAAGGCGCCGGACGCGACGCTCACGGCCAACGACCTGTCGGCGGTGAAGCTGTCCGACCACTCGGGCAAGGTGCTGATCGTGTCGTCGGTACCCTCGCTTGACACTGCGGTTTGCGACGTGGAGACCCGCCGGTTCAACACCGAAGCCGCCGGACTGGGGGACGGTGTCCGGGTCCTGACCGTCAGCATGGATCTTCCGTTCGCCCAGAAGCGCTGGTGCGGTGCCGCTGGGGTTGAACGAGTGCTGACGCTGTCCGATCATCGTGAGGCCGAGTTCGGTCTTGCCTGGGGCGTGTTGATGAAGGGAAGCCGCCTGCTGGCGAGGGCGGTCTTCGTTGTTGATCGAGAGGGTGTCATCCGTTACATTGAGCTGGTAGGCGAGGTCGGTCGGGAGCCGGACTACGAAGCGGCGCTGGCCGTGGCACGCGAACTGGCCGGGTAACCGGGAGGTGAGATGAGTGAAGCCGGCCAGTATCTCTGGTGGCAGTGCGGCGAATGCGGGCATGTGTTGCAGGCGGCCGAGCCGCCGGAGACATGTCCGTCCTGCAGCCGCAAGTGCGAGTTTCGTAACGTGACCTGCTACACGCCCGATTGCGGGCTGAGCGGGCCAGACCCGAAGCTGATGGGTGGCAACCGTCAGCCCGGGGCATAGAGCAAGGAGGAGCAAGATATGGCCAAGCGCCACGAAATCTATCGGTGCGAGGTGTGCGGGAATATGGTCCAGGTGCTACACGGCGGTGCCGGGCAGTTGGTGTGTTGCGGCAAGCCGATGAAGCTATTGACGGAGAACACGACCGATGCCGCGCAGGAGAAGCACGTCCCGGTTATCGAGCGGTCCGAGGGCGGGTTTCTGGTCAAGGTCGGCAGTGTCGCCCACCCGATGATCGAGGAACACCATATCGAGTGGATAGAACTGATTGTTGACGGCCGGGCCTGCCGGGTCTTCCTTAAGCCGGGTGACAAGCCCGAGGCGTTCTTCCCGGTCGAGGGCGAGCAGGTGGTTGCGCGCGAGCACTGCAACCTGCACGGGCTCTGGAAAGCCGAGGCTTAGAATGCTGCCCGGGAAGGTCGAGGCCGCGTTCAACGAGCAGATCCGCCACGAGCTGGAATCGGCCTACCTGTACCTTGCGATGGCGGCCTGGTTCGATTCAGCCGGACTGGTCGGCATGGCCCGCTGGATGCGGGCCCAGACCCAAGAGGAGGTCACCCACGCGATGCGCTTCTTCAAGCACATTGTCGAACGCGGCGGGCGGGTACACCTCCAGGCGATGGCCGAACCGAACTCCGAATAAGACTCGGCGCTTTCCGCTTTCGAGGCTGCGCTCAAGCATGAGCAGTTCATATCCGCCCGCATCAACGAGCTGATGCGGCTCTCCCGGGAGGAGAACGATTACGCTTCCCAGGGCCTGCTTCAATGGTTCGTGGACGAGCAGGTCGAAGAAGAAGACGCCGCCGGGAGTATCGTTGACAAACTGAGACTGGTCGGGAGCGCGGGGGACGGGATACTGATGCTGGACCGCGAACTCGGCGCGCGAGACTTTGTGCTCGCGCCGGACCTGGCCGAGCTCTACGCCCGGTCGCCGGCTTGAGAATGATCGGGAACAGGGGATAAGATGAGCAAGAGCAGTCTGCGGGCGGTTCGAGTCAGCGAGCACGTCTGGTGGGTCGGCGCGGTTGACTGGGCGATCAGGGATTTTCACGGCTACGCGACCAGCCGGGGCACGACCTACAACGCTTACCTGGTGCTGGCCGACAAAGTGACGCTTATTGACACGGTCAAGGCCCAGTTCCGGGATGAGATGATGGCGCGCATCTCTTCGGTGGTCGAGCCGGGGAAGATAGACTACATCGTGTCCAACCATTCGGAAATGGATCACTCGGGCGCACTGCCGGAGACCATCGCCGAGCTCCGGCCGGAGAAGGTCTTCGCGTCCAAGATGGGAGTGAAGGCCCTGAGGGCCCACTTCGGGTTGGAAGGTATCGAGGCGGTCGGGACGGGTGACAAGCTCGGTCTTGGCAACCTGACCATCAGCTTCCTTGAGACGAAGATGTTGCACTGGCCGGATTCGATGGCCAGTTGGCTGGCCGAGGAGCGGGTGCTCTTTTCCCAAGACGGGTTCGGGATGCACCTGGCTTCGAATCGGCTGTTCGCGGACGAACTGGACCCGGCGGTATTGCGGGAGGAGGCGGCGAAGTACTACGCCAATATCCTCCTGCCCTATTCGTCATTGGTGACGAAACTGCTGGCAACCGTCGCCGAGCTCAAGCTCGACATCGCCCGTCTCTGCCCTGACCACGGCCCGGTCTGGCGCACGGGCTTTGATATCCTCGGCTGGTACCGGGACTGGGCGGAGGGCAGAACCGTGAGCAAAGCCGTGGTCGCCTACGCGACGATGTGGGGTTCGACCGCCCGGATGGCGCAGTCGGTCGCCGATGGGTTGGCCGCGGCCGGGGTCGAGGCCAGGGTCATGCCACTGGGTCCGGCTCACCGCAGTGACGTGATGACCGAGCTGCTCGATGCGGACGCGTTGCTGGTCGGTTCGCCGACGATCAACAACCAGTTGTTCCCGACGATGGCCGACTTCCTGTGCTACGCGCGTGGCCTCAAGCCCCGAAATCTGGTCGGGCAGGTCTTCGGCTCGTACGGCTGGAGCGGCGAAGCCTGCAAGATGATGGGTACGGAGCTTGAGGCGATGGACGTCGAACTTGTCGGCGAGCCGGTCCGGACGGTCTACGTGCCGGATGAGGAGACGCTAGGCCGTTGCCGCGAGCTCGGCAGCGAAGTCGGTCGTCGGGTGAAGGAGCGGGCGTAGTGGACGGGCAGATCAGAGTGGCTGACTCCTGCCCGACAGACCTGGACCTTGCGGCGTTTCGCAAGGTCAGCTACGGGCTCTATGTTGTCACCAGTCGTGATGGCGAGCGCCGTAACGGCTGTCTCATCAACGCTTTCATGCAGGTTGCCGAGAAGCCCTGCGTGGTGGCAATGGCGTTGAGCAAGAAGACGCTGACTCACGAACTGACAGCGGCGAGCGGCATCTTCGCGGTCCAGGTGCTGGAGCGCGATACGCCGCTTAAGTTCCTGGGTGTCTTCGGATTCCGTACCGGGCGGGAATACGACAAACTGGCCGAGGTCAACTGGCGCGACGGCAAGGACGGCTGTCCGATCGTGCTGGATCACACGCTGGCGAGTTACGAGGTCCGTGTCGCCGGCACGGTGAACTGCGGCACTCACACCCTGTTCATCGGCAATGCCGTCAAGAGCGAGGACCTGAACGTGGGCGAACCGCTGACCTACGCGTACTACCATGACGTCAAAGGCGGCAAGACCGGCCGCAATGCGCCCGGGTACCGGGTCTTCGAATCCACAGGGCAGAAACAGAAAGGGAGCGCCGAGATGAAGCGGTATGTCTGTGTCGTTTGCGGCTACGTTTACGACCCGGAGAAGGGCGATCCGGACAACGACATCGAGCCGGGCACGCCGTTTGAGAAACTGCCTGATGACTGGGTCTGCCCGGTCTGCGGGGCGGGCAAGGACCAGTTCGAGGCAGAGTAGAAGTCGGAGTTCGTCTCGAAAGATGAGCGGGCGGCGCCGAGGCGCCGCCCGCTCAGTCAAAGCGCCGGCCTACCAGCGTCGGCTGTTGTAGTCGCCGCGCGGGGCGCTGTCGCGCCGTCCGCCGCCACCACCGCGCCGTCCGCCGCCACCGCCGCCACCGCCCTCGGTCCGGGCGCGGGCTTCGTTGACGGTCAACGGGCGGCCGTCGAGGTCCTGGCCGTTGAGGGCGCTGATGGCGGCACGGGCCGCGTCATCGGACGCCATCTCGACGAACCCGAAGCCTCGGGAGCGGTTGGTCATGCGGTCCTTCACGATTTCACAGGACGACACTTCGCCATGCTTACCGAACATTTCGGTGAGCTGGCTCTCAGTTGCGCTGAAGGGAAGATTCCCTACGAATATGCGCTGACCCATTGGGGTACCTCCGACAGTTTATCGCTTGGGACTCGTTATGGGTCGCTACGGTACTGGCCCGTTTTCAAACAGTCCGACGCATAGGCCGATAAGCGAACGCAAGCGTCTTTCAGGACCTTCTTCTGCAGGACTGGTGGTGGGGTCCTGCCACAACCAGCGATGAATGCTACCCGCAGGGCGGCATCTTGTCAAGCCGACATATCGGTTGTTTGTGGATGCAACGCGATAATGTCATAGCTAACTACAACGCGAAAATGTCATACCTGCCTGCTTGGACAGCGTTACCGGGTAGACTGGCTACATGTTGCAAGAACCAGTCTTCACCGAGGCCGA
>DSBX01000224.1 GCA_011049385.1 Caldifarciminota bacterium
CCATCACGTCGTAGCGGTAGAAGTTCTGGAGCTTGTTGCCCTTGGTCGCGTAGATGGCGGTCGCGCCACCCGGGTCCGGCCCGATGGCCAGCCACGCCCCGCGGTGGGGCATATCGCGCCGGTTGCCGGCCTGCGCCGGTATCGGTGCGACTTCCACCCAGCCTTCCGGCCACGGCGGTGCCTCGGACACGACGAAGGCGAACGGTCCGGCCGCGTCGTTGCCCGGGTCTGCGTCACCCGCCAGCTTCGTCGTCGCCGTCACCGTGTAGTCGCCCACCGGGTCCGCGGTCCAGTAGTAGGTCGCGAAGGTGATGGTCCGGCTCTCGCCGACCGCCAGCCCGACAACCTCTTCTTCTTCCTGGAACACGACGGCATCGGCGCCGTCCTCAATCAGCACCTCGACCATGAAGGTCTCGGCCGTCTCCCCGTAGTTCTCGACCGTCACCTGCGGGTAGACGTCGCTACCCAGGAAGACACTGCCCGCCGGACGCAGTACCGCGGTCGCGCCCACGTCGCGGATGGTCGAAGCAACCAGGAACTCTTCTTCGAGCCAGTCGTTGTCCGGCTCGATGTCCCCGGCCACGTACACCGAGCACTTGGCGGTCCAGGTGCCCTCGTTGCCGCCGACGTTGAAGGCCGGGAACCAGATCGTCGTATCCGCTCCCGGCGCCAGCGTCACCGACCCGGTCTGGGTGTACACCCGGCCGTCGGTCGGGTCGTCGAGGAAGAACCACACCGGCCCGGTCGTCGTGACCGTCGCGTGGTAGTTCTTCACCCGGGCCTGCGGGATGACCACCGCGCCGGTGTCAACGCGGCCGGCCGGCGCCAGGATGGCATCCACGCCGAGGTCGCGCTCTTCCGGGATAATCCGGTACACCTGCAGGTAGTGGTCCGGGCTGGCCTGCGTCGCGCAGAGCAGGAACGAGTCGTTCCGGAACACCGCGAGGTCGCCCCAGAGCGTGCCCGTGGACAGGGTCGTGTCGAACAGGTCCGCGATCTCGGGCATACCCCACTGGAAGATATCGCCGGAGTAGTCCCAGCTCCCGCCGTACATTATGCCGAGGTGCTGGGTGTTGCCCAGGCCGAAGTGATTGTACGTGCCGGTCTGGGCCGCGCGGGAACCACTGCCATCCTTGGCCATCTTGTACACCGTGGTGTAGGTGTTGTAGCCGCTGACGAGCAGTGAGTCGTCGCCGCTGTCGGTGATGCTCATCACCCAGCCCGGCAGGACACTGCCGGTCACGGTGATGGTCTGGAGCAGGCTGTAGGGGGCGTTGGCGTCAATCTTGTGAATCGTGTTGTTCGCCGAGCCGCCCGCATAGACCACGTCCTCGGTCGGGTCGTAGTGCATCCCGAGATAGCCGTAGCTTCCGCCCAGGGTATGCTGGGTGAACGAGTCAACCACCGTCTGGGTCCGGAAGTCTATGATATAGACCTGGAACGGCGACAGGAACCCGAGCGCCGTCCAGACCAGCGTGTCCTGCACGCCGGTGACGCCGTAGAAGCCGCCGCCGGTGCGCGGGCTGTGCCAGTCCCACATGAACTCGAAGTAGCGGTTGGCCACCGCGCCGGTGTTCGTGCTCCAGGTCAGCGTGTCGTTCGACGGCACTTCGTCGCCGGACAGCGCGGTGTAGCCGACCAGCTCGACCGGCGTGCCCTTGGCCGGCGCGGTCCAGCTCACGCTCATCGCGACATTCGCGCTCGCGCCCGGCGCCAGCGGCCCGGCATAGCTCGTGCTCTGGCTGTAGGTCTGCGAGCCGTTCTCGCTGATGATGACGCCGACCGGGATGTTGCTCTGGGCCAGCGTGCCGAAGTTGGTGACGCGGACCGTCGGGTAATAGGTGACGCCGGCGCCGACCGTGCCCGAAGGCTCGACGAACGCGCTCACCCCGACGTCGTTGTCCGCCGGCTGATAGACCTGCACGTAGTCCACCGTCACACAGTGATACCAGTCACTGACCGCAAGGAACCCGATCCAGATATCGGTCCCGGGCGGCAGGATGCCGGTCGAAACCTGGCGGTTCACCCAGCCCGGGTTCGACGCGTCGTAGGTCCCCCAGCCGTCAATCACCGTCCAGTCCGTCGAATCGCCGACCGCGTAGAGCAGGTACAGCGAGTCGTAGGCGAAGCTGTAGGCGTTGGTCTGGAGATGCCAGAAGTCAACGGTGTAGATGGTGCTGTCGGTGCCCTGGAACTTGTGGGTCACCAGCCGCGAGCTGGCCGGCGGGTAGGCGTTCCAACTGTTGTAGAGCGCCATCCCGGCGCCCTCGTACGGCGCGTATCCGGCGGGATAGGTGCTGGTCGTGGCCCAGGCCCAGTCGAGCGTGCCGGTGGCAATCTGGGTGTGCCAGCCCCGGGGCGGGAAGGTCGCCGCGTTGAAAGTCTGCCCGACCTTGGTTCCGGCCGGCCAGACGTCAACCGTCACGACCGTCGTGTCGTTGGCCGGGTTGGCGTCGCCGGACAGGGTCGTCGCGCAGGTGATGTCCTGCGGGCCGGTCGAACCCGGGGTCCAGGTCGTCGTGAAGGTGTGCTCGGTCGTCGCACCGGGCGCGAGCGAGCCGGTCCAGGTCTCGCTGACGTTGCTCCCGCCCGCGTTGTAGAACAGCGGGATGGAAGTCTGGGTCGCGGTGCCGTAGTTCCGGATTTCGGCGGTGACCGTCTGGGCGTCGCCGACCGCGGTCGTGTAGTAGTCCACCCAGACATCGCTGATGCCGACATCGTCCGCCACCCCGGGCGCGATGAACATCCGCACGTTGGGCCGGTTGTAGTTCGCGTTCAGGTAGCTCGGCTGGCCCCCGTCGCTGTAGGCGGCCCGCATCCGGTAGTTGGGCGAGGTCGTGGTGTAGCGCCAGTAAGGCGAACTGGTCCAGCTCTCGTAGCCCTTGAGTACCAGGATGGCCAGGTTGTCCGTGCCGTTGTACGCAAACGGGGTGTCGAGCGTGACGTTCTTCCAGCCCGCGCCGGTCGTGTTCGGCCACGAGCCGGAGTACACCTGCGTGTAGCCGGACAGGCTGTAGTTGCCGCTCGCCAGCGTCGTGTCGGTGGTGTGCTTCATGTACACCGTCACGTTGTTGATGACGACGTCACTGCCGCTCCCCTTCTCCCACGCCAGCTCGGAGATGTTGCCGGAAGCGCTTATCTCCGACGCGAGATAAATCAGCTCGGTGCTGGTGTAGTTGTAGTAGCGATAGAGCGGGTAAGGGCCGGTGTTTGTCCCGGTGCCGATGATGACGTAGGCGTCGAGCTCATCGAGCAACCGCTCGTCGCCGGCCGGGGTCGCGGCCGGGGGACTCGCCTCTTCCGCCCGCCTCTGCGCTTCGCGGGCCTCGAGCTCGGCCCGCTTCTCCGCGTCCATCCGGACGCGCAGGGCGTCCTCGATGACCGGGCGCAGGGTCGGGCCCGAAACCGACTGCGCGGTGCGCGCGGCCAGTTGGTCGGCTCCCCCGGCGGCCAGCGCAATCACGCTGATGCCGATGAGGAGCATTGTCAGTCTTCGCATAACGAAGCCTCCTTGCGGTTTGCCCCGCCGTGGCGGAGCCTCTTGTTGGGTTTCGCGGTCTGCAGGACCGGGCCTGAGACCGCGCCTGGCGGCCTTTCTGCCATCAGTCTCGGAAGTAACCTGTAGAGAAGCGCTCGGGCGCTTCGCGCCAATCTCCTCTGTGGAGACGGAAACAGCTTACCCCCCGGGGGGCGGTTGTCAAACGTTTTCTGGGGTCGCATCCGGGGTCTGCCACGGCGCGTTACAGCTTGACCCGTTCCTGACGACCGGTTCACGCTTCCCCGACACGACCGCCGCCTTGACCCTGCCTGCGCTTGGTCTATAATGTTCCGGCCTGAAGGCACAGAAAAGGAGCCCCGAATGAGCGCAAGAATCGTCCTCCTGTCCGCGGTCCTCGTCCTCGCCGCCGCGATGCCCGCCGGCGCCGGGGAAATCGTCTCCGTCCTCGAAATCCACGGCTCGCCGACCCGGATAGACAGCATCACCCTGCTGAGCGAAATGCCCGCCACCATCCCGACCCCGGACTTCGGCGGCGAACCGGGCGAAGTGGACACCTTCGAACTCGGCGACCACCCCTGGCCCGCGCTAATCACCATCCACTGGGAGTTCCGCGAGCGGGTGATGGACCCGTTCCGCATCAACGCCCCGGTTTCCGACTCCTGGTACGAAATGGTCCCCGCGCTGGAAGAACAGGACTGGCCCAGCATCAAGTTCGTGAACCTCGGCGCGGTGGCCGAACCGGGGACGAGCCCGGTGCTCGCCCGCATCACCGCCGAGCCCAATCCCTTTGCCGGGCGGACCCGGCTCAGCGTCCGACTCGCCCGGGCCGCGCGGGTCTCGGTCGAACTCTATGACGCGGCGGGCCGGCCGGTCCGCAGTCTCGCGACCGGGAGCCTCGAGCCCGGCACCTACCACTGGACCTGGGACGGCACCGACGACGCCGGCAACCGGCTCGCGGGCGGGATATACTTCACCCGCCTGGCCGCGGACGACGACGTCTCGGTGCGCAAGCTGATTCTCACCGACTGATCCATTCCGAGCCTCCTTCCCTTGCCGCCCGCCGGAAGGCGGGCGGCTTCTTCAGGTTCTGTTCTGTCCTGTCCTATGTGGGTGCTGTATGCAGGAGCACAGGCTACGCCTTTCCCACAGTGCGGGCACTGCCCCTTCGGGTCAAGTCTGCGACATTCTTGTTACGATTCCGGTCCGGTCCAGAAGGAAGCCAATCGCGGTCTGAAGACCGCTCCCACAAGAAGGAGGAACAGGTGTCCTTCCTGTTCTGTTCCTGTGGGAGCGACATTCCTGTCGCGATTGGTTCTGGGCTCTGGTCTCTCAATCGCGGTCTGAAGACCGCTCCTACAGGAAGGAAGCCAATCGAAGAAGAACAGAAAGCCGGGGCGGGCACAAGGCCCGCCCCGATGTTCCGGACTTGTCGGCTTGGGACACAATCGCCGCGCTTCTGCGCGGGAGGTCAGTATCCACAGGAGCAACCGGTATGGCTTGGGACACGGTCCGAAATCCCCAGCGGATTTCGGTCATGTCCCGCGCCGGTCATGTCCCCGTCCGTCTTACTTCTGCACTACCAGCTTCTGCGTCGCCGAGTAGTCGCCGGCTTCCACCTTCACAAGTTAGATGCCCGCGCTCAAGCTCCGCATATC
>DSBX01000275.1 GCA_011049385.1 Caldifarciminota bacterium
CGATGGGCGTCTTCGAAAAGGACGCTTTTGCCGCGGGCGACCGCCTCACTGCCCGCGGCAAAAGCGTCCTTTTCGAAGACGCCCATCGGGCCGGCCCAGATGACGGTGCGGGCCTTGGCGATGGCCTCGGCGTAGAGCCGGGCCGCGGCCGGGCCGATGTCGAGACCCATCCCGGCGGGCGGAATCCCGTCTTCGGGCACGACCCGGGCGGTGGCGGGTTCGTCCGGGCCGATGGCGACAATGACGTCGGCCGGGAGGACGAGCTTCGGGTTGGAGAGGAGCTTGGACGCGGTATCGAGGAAGTCGGGTTCGCAGAGACTGGTGCCGATTTCCCGGCCCTTGGCCTTGAGGAAAGTGAAGACGACCCCGCCGCCGGTGAGCAGGCTGGTCACCCGGGGCAGGATGTTGGCGATGACCCCGGCCTTGTCCGAGACCTTGGAGCCGCCGATGACCGCGACGAAGGGCGGCTCGGGCGCCTCCATCACCCGGGCCAGACTTTCGACTTCCTTCTCCATGAGCAGGCCTGCGGCCGGCCGTTCGAATTCTTCGGCGATGCCCGCGGTCGAGGCGTGGGCGCGGTGCGCGGTGCCGAAGGCGTCGTTGACGTATTCGTCGGCAAGGGCGGCGAGGGCGCTGGCAAAGGCGGGGTTGTTGGCTTCTTCGCCGGCGTGGAAGCGCAGGTTCTCAAGCAGGATGACCG
Source organism: Caldifarciminota bacterium (assembly GCA_011049385.1). Taxonomy (GTDB): domain Bacteria; phylum Hydrothermota; class Tepidihabitantia; order Tepidihabitantales; family Tepidihabitantaceae; genus DSBX01. Next base: position 701 of record DSBX01000275.1, read on the forward strand.
AGCCGGACGGGGCCGCGGCGACGAGCCGCTCGGTCTCCGGGCCGACGCAGTTGGGGGCGAACGTGACCTTGCGGGCGAGCAGGCGGCCAAGGTGCTCGGCGATCGGCTTCAGACCGAGTTTCGGGTTGACCCGGCCCTTGGGCTTGCCGAGGTGCGAGGCGAGGACCACCGTCGCACCCCGGTCAAGCAGGAGGTTGATCGTCGGCAGGGCGGCGCGAATCCGCGCGTCGGTCCGGATACCGCCGTCTTCGGCGAGCGGGACGTTGAAGTCCACCCGGACGAAGACGCGCTTCTCGTGGACGCCCAGGCTGCGGACGGACCTTATCTTCACAGGCGTTCGGCGAGGAACCGGGCCATGTCCACGAGCCGGCAGGCGTAGCCGTACTCGTTGTCGTACCAGGAGAAGGCCTTGATGAGGTTGCCGTCCACGACCGCGGTGAGCCCGGCGTCGAGAATCGAGCTGTGGCGGTTGCCGACCATGTCCACCGAGACGAGCGGGTCCGCGCAGTACTGGAGAATGCCCTTGAGCGGGCCGTTGGCCGCGTCCTTGAAGGCGGCGTTGACCGCGTTGGCATCGGTGGACTTTTCGACGGTACAGCTGAAGTCCACGATCGAGACGTCCGGGGTCGGCACCCGGATGGCCATGCCGTCCACCTTGCCGGCGAGTTCGGGGAAGATGACGCCGATGAGCTTGGCCGCGCCGGTGGTGGTCGGAATCATCGAGAGCGCGGCGGCACGGGCCCGGCGCAGGTCGGAGTGCGGGAAGTCGAGGATGCGCTGGTCGCCGGTGTAGGCGTGGATGGTGGTCATGTAGGCCTTGAGGATGCGGAAGCTGTCGTGGAGGACCTTGGCGACCGGCACGACGCAGTTGGTGGTGCAGGAGGCGTTGGAGATGACGTGGTCCCGGGCCGGGTCGTACTGCTCGTGGTTGATGCCGTAGACGAAGGTGGCGACATCCGAACCCTTGGCCGGGGCCGAGATGATGACTTTCTTCGCGCCGGCGTCGAGGTGCGCCCTGGCCTTGTCGAGCGAGCGGAAGATGCCGGTGGACTCGATGACGATGTCCACGCCGAGTTCGCGCCAGGGAAGTTCGGCCGGGTTCTTGCTCGCGGTGACCCGCGCGGGCCGGCCGTTGATGACGATTTCGCCATCGGTGTGGCCGACCTCGCCCGGGAAGATGCCGTGGACCGAGTCGTACTTGAAGAGATGGGCAAGGGTTCTTGCGTCGGTGAGGTCGTTGATGCCGACGAGTTCGAGCGCCGGGCTGTTCGCGGCGCAGCGGGCGACGAGACGGCCGATGCGGCCGAATCCGTTCACTGCCAGTTTGCAGGGCAAGATTCCTCCTAGTTTGGGTTACCGAACTCGGCTAAGGCTATGTCCGGGCCGGGCGAAGTCAAGCGTTCAAGGTCCTTCCGGGATGGCTGCCGGTGCTCAGCCGCCTGTCGTTTCCTCGACCGGGTCCCGGCGGTGGCCGCGGAACAGGGAGAAGAGGATGGACAGCAGCGGCAGGAGCGCGGCCACGCCCCAGCCGGCAATCACCAGCGCGCGGATCGGGTAGCCTTCATAGGGCCGGCCGAGTTCCCGGACCAGCCCGTTCGTGAGCAGGGCCGCGAGAATCACCGGGCAGACAATCCGGATGAACCAGGGCCACCAGTCGCCGAGTTGCGTCTTCGAGACCGAGTTCAGGTGTTTGCGCAACTGGTCGGTCTTGTGGAACCAGCCGAGGACGATGCACTCGACGAGCAGGACGGCGATGAGGCCGAAGTGTTCCATGAAGTGGTCCACGATGTCGAGCCAGTAGAGACCGGCGCCGGTGGTGAATATCAGCCCGAGCGAGACGGCGATGCCGCCGACGATGAAGTTCGAGGCCCGGTGGCCGAGGCCCCACTTGTCGCGCACCGCGGCGGCGACCGCCTCAACCAGCGAGAAGGCCGAGTCCACCGCGAGGGCGAGAAGCATCAGAAAGAAGAGCAGGCCGAAGACTCGGGCCATCGGCAGTTGCGAGATGACCTCGGGGTAGGTGATGAAGGCAAGCCCGGGGCCGCCTTTCAATACTTCGGTGACCGGCAGGCCCTTGAGCTGGGCGTAGTAGCCGAGCGTGCCGAAGACCGCGAACCCGCCGGCAATCGAGGTCAACCCGTCGGCGACCGCGATGATGACCGCACTGCTGGTGATGTTCGCCCTGCGGGGCAGGAAGCTGGCGTAGGCGATCATTATCCCGAAGCCGATAGATACCGAGTAGGCGACCTGGCCGTAGGCCGCGCCCCAGAGCGCGGGGTTGAGCAGGTGACCGAAAATGGGCGCGAGGTAGTAGTGCAGGCCGGCCGCGGCGCCGGGCAGGGTGACGCCCCGGATGATGAAGATGATGAGCAGGGCCCAGGGCAGGACCACGGTGAGGTAGACGACCTTGCTCACCGTCTTCGCGCTCTTCCAGATGGCGAGGATGATGAGCGTCCAACTGATGCCGAGCCCGATGAGCAGGGGCCGGCGCACACCGCCGAGTTCGAAGGGACCGCCGGTGAGTCCGAGCACTTCGCCGTAGAAGAACCCGGCCGGGTCCGCGCCCCAGGCCTGGGTGACCGAGAAGCCGGTATAGACGACCGCCCAGGCCATCACTACCGCGTAGTAGGTGACGATGACGAAGCCGACCAGCACCGCCCACCAGCCGACCCATTCGAAGGCCCGGCCGACCTTGCGGAATGCGGACGGGGCGGCGAGCCGGAAGCGGTGGCCGAGGGAGAATTCCAGGAGCAGGAGCGGAATGCCGATGGTGATGAGCGCGATGACGTAGGCGATGAGGAAGGCGCCGCCGCCGTGTTCGTAGCATTTGAAGGGGAACCGCCACAGGTTGCCCAGCCCGATGGCCGAGCCGACCGCGGCGAGGATGAAGGCGGCCCGGTTATCCCATTGACCCCGCTGGTCCATCGCTCTTCTCCTTCTCGGACGCTCAGGGCGTCTCGGTCGTCACGTACTTCGGGCCGTCGGCGTCCCACTGCCGGACGACCGCGTCCTTGACCGGGTTGCCGTGTTCGTCGAGGGTGATGGTGCCGGTGATGCCTACGAAGCTCTCGGTGCCGGCGAGCGCGGCCCGCAGGGCGGCGCGGTCGTCGGCGTCGGCGCGCTCCAGGGCCGCGGCGAGGAGCCGGGCCGCGTCGTAGGCGAGCGCGGCGAGCGCGTCCGGGTTCCGGCCGTAGCGGGCACGGAAGCGGGCGACCCAGGCGTGGACTTCGGGCCGCGGGTCGTCGGGCGCGAAATGGCTGGTGAAGAACCCGCCCCGGATTGCATCCCCGGCGAGGTCGAGCATCTCGGGCGAATCCCAGCCGTCGCCGCCGAGCAGTTCCGAACGGAGGCCGGACTGCCAGGCCTCGCGGGCGATTATCCCGACCCGGGCATAGTAGTCGGGCAGGAAGAGCACGTCGGGCCGTGCCGCGCGGAGAAGCTCGACAGCCGGGCCGTAATCGCGCGTCTCGACATCGTAGGCTTCGATGCCGACGATGGTGCCGCCCTGTGCTTCGAAGGCGGCGGCGAAGAAGCTGGCGAGTCCGGTCGAGTACTCGTCGCCGGAGTGGTAGAGGATCGCGGCACTGCCCGCATTCATATGCCGGCGGGCGAAACGGGCCGCAACCGCGCCCTGGAAGGAATCGGTGAAACAGGCCCGGAACACGAACCCGCGGCGACCGCCGTCACGGGCGACGGTGACGAACGGGTTGGTCGAACTCGGGGCGATCATCGGTACGCCACTCTTCTCGCACCAGGCGGCGAGGGGCTCGGAACAGGCGGTCGAGACCGAGCCGAGAATGGCGATCACGCCTTCCGGTCCGGCCAGCCGGGCCGCGGCCTCGACCGTCGCGGCCGGGTCGTTGCGGTCGTCAATGAGCAACACTTCCACCGGCCGCCCCCGGACCCCGCCCGCCGCGTTGACCTCTTCGAACGCGAGCAGGGCGCCGTCGCGGGCCGATTCGCCGAAGGTCGAGACCGGGCCGGTCAGGGGCAGGATTACGCCGACTTTGGTGCTCTCGGCGTCACAGCCGAGCAGGAGCACGAGCGCGAGCAGGACGGTGGTGCGGATGAGTCTCATGATGCTGTCCTCCGTGTTATTGTTGACGGGTCGTTGTTTCGCCGCCGGCGTCTTCCCGGTTGTACCGGGCCAGGAAGGCGGCGGTCCAGGTTTCAAATCCACCCCGCTCGATCGCCGTGCGGATGCCGGCGACAAGATCGAGGAAGAAGCGGGTGTTGTGCAGGGTCAGTAGCCGCGGCCCCAGTGCTTCGCCGGTGATGAAGAGGTGGCGAAGATAGGCGCGGGTGAACCTGCGGCAGGTGTCGCAGGGGCAGTGTTCGTCGAGCGGGCCGCTGTCGTCGGCGTGCCGGGCGTTCTTGATGTTGACCCGGCCGGTCGAGGTGAAGGCGGTGCCGGTGCGGCCGTTGCGCGTGGGCAGGACGC
>DSBX01000106.1 GCA_011049385.1 Caldifarciminota bacterium
GAAGCATCGCCGGCCAGGGCTTGAGCAGGACGCCGAGCCCGTTGGTGTTCGGTGGGGCAGGGTTGCCGTCCTGGTCGAGGACGTCGGCCTTGACGCCGGGCAGGGGCCGGGTCGCGGTGCCGGCCTTGAGCGGGGTGATGGGCAGGGGCGAGATCATGAAGTTGCCGGTCTCGGTCTGCCACCAGGTGTCCATTATCGGCAGTTTGCCGCCGCCGATGTTGTCACGGTACCAGCGCCAGACTTCGGGATTGATCGGTTCGCCGACCGAGCCGAGCAGACGGAGCGAGGAGAGGTCGTGTTTCGCGGGAAGGTCTTCGCCGAAGCGCATGAACATTCGGATGGCGGTGGGCGAAGTATAGAGAATCGTCACCTTCTCACGGGCGATGATGGACCACCAGCGGTCGGGGGCCGGGAAGTCCGGGGCTCCTTCGTAAAGCACCGAGGTTGCGCCGTTCATCAGTGGGGCGTAGACGATGTAGGAGTGGCCGGTGACCCAGCCGATATCGGCCGCGCACCAGTAGACATCGTCGGGCTTGATATCGAAGACGAACTTGAGCGTCGAGTAGGTGCCGACCGCGTAGCCGCCATGGATGTGGACGATACCCTTGGGCTTGCCGGTTGTCCCCGATGTGTAGAGTGTGTAGAGCATGTCCTCGGGGTCGAGCTGCTCGGTCGGGCAGTCGTCGGATTCGTTCTGGGTCAGCTCGTGCCACCACAGGTCGCGGCCCTCTTTCATCGGTATGTCGTTGCCGGCACGTTTGAAGACGATGCAGTGCTCGATGCTCGGGCAGTCGGCCAGCGCCGGGTCGGCGTTGGCTTTGAGGGTGACCAGCTTGCCTCGGCGGTAGGCGCCGTCACAGGTGATGAGGACTTTGGCTTCGGCGTCCTGAATGCGGTCGCGGAGCGAGCCGGCCGAGAAACCGGAGAATACGACCGAGTGGACAGCGCCGATCTTGGCGCAGGCGAGCATCGCTACCGGGTTCTGCGGAACCATCGGCATGTAGAGAGTGACGCGGTCGCCCTTCTTGACGCCGAGCTTCTTGAGTGCGTTGGCGAACTTGTTGACTTCCTTGTAGAGCTGTTCGTAGGTCCAGCGCTCGACCTCACCCGGCTCGGACTCGTAGATGAAGGCGACCTTGTTGCGGACGTCGGTCTTCATGTGGCGGTCGAGGCAGTTGTGGACGATGTTGAACTTGGCACCCGTGAACCATTTAAAGAACGGCGCGTTTGAGTCGTCAAGGACCTTGTCCCAAGGCTGGTACCATTCGAGCTCGCGGGCGACTTCGCTCCAGTACCACTCGTGGTCTTCGGCACGCTTGAGCAGGGCGTCGAGGTCCGCGATGCCGTGCTTGTTCATGAACGCCTTGATGTTCGAGTTCTCAGCCAGCTCCTTGGGCGGCTGGTAGACTTCGGGCTGTGACATGCCGTGTCCTCCTTAGACGATTGGGCTTATGATTACCAGTTCAGGACTTCGGGCAACGCATGTCCGGTTCCGATTCGGATGCGAAAAGGAGCGAACATGCGACGCAAAAACGCCGGGTGAGTATATGTTCCGGTCAGGGCGAGTCAAGTTGACGCGTCCGGCGCTTCGACGCGACGAGCAGGCCAGCGACAAAGGGCTGTTCGAACACACCGCCGTGACGGGCGAAGACCCGACGGATGCCGGCGAAGAGCCTGCGTTTGACCGCAGGCGGACGGATGGCGTGGTCGGACATCGTGCGCAGGAGGTCAATGTACTCCTCGGCCAAGTAGCGTCGGATGCGCGGGTAGCGACAGATGGTGACCGGGCCGAACCGGGCGGAGTTGAGAATCGCCTCGCGCTGGCGACGGATGCGTTCCTCGGGTGGACGGGCGCGCCAGGGCCTCATTCCGGTTGCGTGGTAGACGGCGTTCAGTTCGCGCTGGAATTCGTTGTCGGGCGTTATGCGAAAGTGCCAGACCAGAGCAAGCCTTCCATCCGACCGGAGAGCTCGCGCCGCCCTGGGGTAAGCGATGCGGGCCGGGAGCCAGTGAAAGGCGGAGGCGGCGAAGACGAGGTCATAGGCACTTTCTTCGACCGGCCAACTCTCGAAACCGGTGGCTAGAACCTCCACCCGGGGGTGACCGGACAGGTTGCGGCGACAGCGCCGGGCCATTCGCGGCGAAAGCTCGACCGCAGTGACCGCCAGGCCGCGTTCGGCGAGGGGCAGGGTGGCCTGGCCGGTCCCGGGTCCGATTTCCAGCACCCGGTTGTCGGACCGGAGTCGAGCCAGCCGTTCGAGGTCGTCGAACAGCTCTGCCGGATACCCGGGGCGCGTGCGTTCGTAGAGCCCCGGGTTGGCGTCAAAAGAGGCACGCCGCAGGCGCTGGCGTTCGACGGCGCGGAGGGGAAGCGTGTGGCCGAGCGTCACGTCGGAGATGCTAGTCCAACGGGTGTGGCAGTCAAACTCAGCTTGCCAGCCGGGCTGGGATGGCCTAGAACCGGATAGAAAGAAAGGAGCCTGCAATTGCCGGCGCAAGTTGGAGCAAACAGGGCCGCGTTCGATGAAGGCATGGAAGGCCGGGCGGTCACGGCGCTTGCGTTCTCGGCCGATGAGGCGGTCCGGCTCTTCGCCGGGACCGGCAGTCCGACATGGAGGTTCGTCGTGTCTCGTTGACCGCGACAGGCGATTCTGCTAGCATAACAATCGCTATCAAACCTGCCTTCTGGATTGTCGCAATTACGGTGCTGGTGCCGGTCTCGGCGTTGTTCGCGCTGGTCCCGATGGCCGGCGACAACGTTGTTTACGACGGCCCGGCCCGCTTCACGGATGGCACCTGGTACGTTGATCACCTGCAACTGGTCGGCCAGCCCTCGTCCGGCCTGTACGTCGCGGTCGCCGAGGTCGAACAGTTCCGGGTTCTGCTCAACGATACCCTGGTCGCGACATCCCGCCCCGGGCCCACGCCGCGTACCATTATCCGGGCCATTGACCTGTCCAACGACGCCGGACGTATGCGGGCGGGCTGGAACCGAATCAAACTGGAGGCGACCGAGCCGGCCGACAGCTTCACGGTCCGTATCTGGACGAGCCGGCATTCCTGGTACCTGGGTTCGCCGCACAGTCATACCACCTACTCGGACGGGATGCTGTCGGTGCACGACCTACTCGAGTGGGCGGAGCGCGACGGCGGGCATTACCACGCCATTACCGACCACAATACGCTCGACCAGTGTGCCGATACCGCCTTCCATCGGTTCGGCCGACTCGAGCCGATGCGAGGCACGGAATGGACCAATTGGGACTCCGGACACGCCAACCTGCTCGGCATACAAGGCCAGGAGGCGGTGCCGTGGCAGGGTCCGATCAGAAGGATGATTGACGAGGCGACGCACCGGGGGGGGCGCTGGTTCAGATATGCCACCCGCGTCTGCCCGACCATCCCTGGCGGCGATACCCGGTGCTGGACCCCGGCATTGACGGCATCGAGGTACTGAACGGACTCTGTGTCCATGACCGCGAATCGGTCGAGTGGTGGCACGACTTGCTGGTTGTCGGCAATACCATCGCCGGCATCGGCGGGTCCGATTTCCACGGCCGAGCGCATTGGGAGCAACCATTGAGCCCCTGCTCCCGGGCACGGGCCACTTCCAATCATCCGGATTCCCTGCTCCGGGCGTTCAAGCTCGGGCGGGTGATGGCCTGCGACCGCTATGACGGCCCCCGGGTGTACTTGTACGCGGACACCAGCGATAACGGGCGATGGGATGTCGGGATGGGTGAGATCATCAACGTGTCCGGGGAGACAAGGCCGGTCCGGTTCCGGGTCGAGGCGGAGAGTGTCCTGCCCAACGAGGAGCTTGTTGTCCACGGTCGGCACGGCGAGCTGTTCCGAGAGCGGTTCGTTGCGCCCGGGGACTACGAAAGGGAGTGGGTTTCGCTGATCTGCGCGGCAGATACCGGTTTCATACGTGCGGCACTCATGCGGGCGAACGGCCGGTACGCGGCGCTCACCAACCCGGTATACTTCAACTACCGCGATTATGAGTTCGGTCCGGTCGAACTGCGCTCCCGGGTGACGACCCGGTCAAGGTTCGACCTGGGCAGTAACGCCCCGCCGCATGACGAGGAACTGGTGCGGATCGAGGTCAAGCTGGAGAACCGTCGCGGCTACAGCCCCTACGAGTTCGGGGTCGCGGTCGCGCTCGATACCGCGCACTGGAGCGTGGTGGATTTTCAACACCAGGGACAGGGCGTCGGACGACCACGTTCCATCCGGATGGACGGGCACCACATCCTGAGCTGGCAGGGCGGTTACCGGTGGAACACCCGCCTGCGCGTCGGCGCGGGCGAGGGACTGACGTACTGGGTCAGGGCCAAACCCCGCCGGCCCGGACCGGCACCGATTCTTCACCGGAGTTGGGCCCACGACCGGCTGTTCGAGATTGCCACGGAACCGGTCCAGGGCCGGGTCGGGCCGGACGGCCATTCGTGGCACGTGCGGCTGGTTGACTGCGACCTGGATGGCGTCAAAGACAACAGGGCCGGAGTTCGCACTCCCGAAGAGTTGACCGTCAGCGGGGTCACCGTCACGCGCGGCCGGGCTCAGCTCGCGCTCGACGTGCCCGGGGGCGAGGCCGGCCCGCTCCGCTTCTGTATCATTGACATGTCCGGCCGGGTGCGGTTGTCGCGGGTGGTGGAACTGCCCGCCGGGCCGGGCCGGTCGCTTACACTGGGCCTCACCGGGCCGGACGGCCGGCGGCTTCCGGCCGGGGTCTATGCCCTGCGCGTTACCGCCTCGGGACGGTCGGTGGCACGACGGTTGCTGGTCGCCGACTAGCGGGTTGAACCCGGTCCGGATTCTCCTACAATCTGTCGCGTGAGCGTTTCATACCCCCCGCTTCTCCGCATTCTGCTGTCGGTCCTGCTGGCCGCAATCATGGCGACCGCGACCGGCGGTCGCGTGACCGAGGTCTATGACGGCCGCTCGTTTGCGCTGGAGGACGGCGCGCGCGTCCGCCTGCTCGGGGTGTCGGTGCCGCGCGTCTACGAGTCCGGTGGCGATATCGCCCTCGAGGTGCTCGCCAAGTTCGTGCGCGGCCGGACGGTCCGGCTCGAGGCGGACGGCCCCGACACCGACGCCGACGGCTGGCTGTTGCGCTACGTC
>DSBX01000065.1 GCA_011049385.1 Caldifarciminota bacterium
GGCAAACCCGGTGCCACATGTACGCGCTCGCCGATGCGCGCCGCCTCCGGACCCGACCCCGCCACCGCATCACCCCACTCGTCAAGTCCGACATCCCGCTCGTCGTCCGCCACTGGCCTTACGGCCGTCGTGCCGACTACATCTCCGAACGCATCCGCGGCGGGCTGAGCGCCGGAATCAGGCACGACGGCCGCCTTGCCGCCTGGGCCCTGACCCACGCCGACGGTTCGATGGGGTTCCTGCACGTGCTCGACGAATTCCGGGGCCAAGGTATGGCGCGCTCCATCGGCGCCTGGCTCGCCCGCCGCCAGCTCAGGCAGGGCGTCGGCGCGTTTGTCTACATCGAGACCCGGAACCGGGCTTCGATTGCCCTGACCGAATCACTGGGTTTCGAACGGGTCGGTGAATACGCCTGGTACGGCCCCTGACCGACCGGGTCAGACGCCGGTGCCCGCTACTTCTTTGAGCGCCCGCAGTTCGTTGACGAGTTGCTCGGCCTCGTTTATCGTCGAGGCCTTGAGGAGCAGGGCGCCGCGGTGTTCCTTACGCTGGACCCGCGGCAGGGAAGCAAGAAAATCCTCGATTTCCTCGGAGGACAAGCGGAGATACCCGGCCAGATGCTCCATCCCGGTGTTGACGACAACGATGACCTCGTCCGGCCTGGGAAAGGGCCAGCGGTTCTCGTCCACCGAGACGACAATCGTCCCCTCCGCGGACTCGCGCTTCTCGTAGCCGGGCACGTAGTACTCGAAGCCGTGCCGAAACAGCCCGAGTTCGTCGAGCTTGACCAGCACCGCCAGTATCTTCTGCTGTTCGGGTGAGACGCCATCTCCGGGAAACGGCTCACCCGGCCCGGACGGTCGGGCGGTACGCCGCGCCTTGAACTCGACGGTCGGGGTGTGCTGTTCGCTGTGAGCGACTTGGCCCGGCACGGCCCGGGGCGCGGCCGGCGGTTCAGCCTTCCCCGTCTGCGGAGCCGCCTCGCCATCTGCCGGTTCAAGTCCGGTACCCGGCAGGGTGGACGATACCGGCACCACCGCCTCTATACCTTCACCCCGCGCACAGCGGTAACCGAGCACCGAGACATCCAGGTTCATATTTCGAAGATAGCCGAGCATATCCTGCAACGGCTTACCGTCGTCGTTGGTGAGAACGGTAACCGGGAAACGACCCTCCTGTAGACTCCTCTTGACCCCGGCCTTGAATGTCTCGGCCGACCAACCCTTGCCGGCCCGCTCGCCGACGCGGTCGGCAAGCGTGACACCCAACTGCTTCTCGAACGGCCCGGCCAGGGCCTCGTAAGGCTGACGCCAGAGCCGGCCGCTGGCCGCGAGCAGGTCCGCCATCAGGCCACCCAGTTCGGCATCGCCGGCCTTCTCCGGGCACGCCACGAAACGAATGCGACCCCGCTCGTCAACGACAATCACCACCCGTCCCGAAGTTGAATGGGGCGCGACAACTGCCGCCCGGGGCATCGGCCGCGTCGGACTGGCCAACCCGAGAAACTCGGGCGCTTCGGTTACCAGCTTGACACCGTCCACGCGCTCTTTCGTATTCCCGGGGTCAACGACCGTCCAGCGGCCGTCGGCAACGCGAACGCAGAAACTCATCTCGCCCGCCGGTCAAAGATGGCTGTCACCACCGCGTATGTTAGCGTTAGGGCGAACACCTGTCAATTACTGGTCGCGAAGGTATGCGGGGCGGCCACGGCCGCCCCGCATTCACAGGCCTGCACGGTCAGTCCGCGCCGAAGCACTCCCGGCGCTTCTGCAGGAGCGCCCACTTGGCATCCACGTGCCGCTGAAGCTCGGCGACGACTTCCGCGCCCCCCTCCTGAGTGAAAAGATGCCGGAACCGCCCCTGCGGCTTCATGAACTCCTCGACCGGTAGCTTCTCCCTGGGCTGGTGGTTGATGACGTATCGGCCGCTGTCCCACTCGTAGATGGGCCAGAAGCAGGTATCGGCCGCCAACCGCGAGAGCTTGACCGTCTCGTCGCCGGCATGCCCCCAGCCCAGCGGGCAGGGCACCAGCACGTTCAGGAAGCTCGGGCCGTCCGCGGCCAGGGCCTTTCCGACCTTGGTAACGAGGTCGCTCCAGAACGCGATCGTGGTCTGCGCGGCGTAGGCAACCTCGTGGGCAATCATGATTTCCATGATGTCCTTGCGGTGCTGACGCTTGCCCGGCACGACCTTGCCCGCGGGTGAGGTCGTCGTGTGAGCGCCATAGGGCGTCGCCGACGAACGCTGGATGCCGGTGTTCATGTAGCCCTCGTTGTCGGTGCAGACGTAGAGGAACTTGTGCCGGCGCTCGACCGCCCCGGACAGGGCCTGGAAGCCGATGTCGTAGGTCCCGCCGTCGCCGCCGAAGGCGATGAACTTGACGTCTTCCTTCATCCGGCCTGCCTTGCGCAGGAATCGGTAAGCGGTCTCCACCCCCGCCGCGGTCGAGGCCGCGGTCTCGAAAGCGGTATGGATCATCGGTATCTGCCACGCGCTGTGCGGGTAGATTGACGAGAAAATCTCGGTACAGCCGGTCGGCATGATGCCGACCACCGGTTGCTGCGCGGCGAGCAGAACTTGGCGCACCGCCAACGCTTCGCCACAGCCCGCGCAGGCCCGGTGCCCGCTCGAGAACAGCTCGGGGTTCTTGCAGAGGTCCTTGAGTCTTGCCATCGCTATCTCACTCCCACGTAGGTCACCAACTCGTCCTTGTGCCCGGCCAGCGCACCTTCGAGAATCCCGGCCGCGTCGGCCGGCGAAAACTCCTTGCCGCCCAGCCCGTAAACGTAGGACAACAGTTTCGGCCGCTCGGGCAGATGATAGAGCGCTGACCCGATTTCGGTGTAGAGCGCTCCACCCCAGGAACTCACCGTGTCCATCCTGTCCATCACCGCGACCGTCTTGAAGCGGGCCAGCGCCCGGCGGAACTGCTCGTGCGCCATCGGCCGGAACACCCGCAGTTTCACCATTCCGACTTTCTTGCCCTGCTTGCGCAACGTGTCCACCGCCTCGCGCATCGTACCGCAGGCCGAGCCCATCAGCACGACCGCGGCCTCGGCATCCTCGCACCGGTACTCCTCGATGACGCCGTAGCCCCGGCCGAACTCGCGGGCAAACTCCTCCTGCACCGCCTCGATGACCGGCATTGCCCGGTTCATCCCTTCGATCTGGGTCCGCTTGAACTCGAAGTAGTAGTCCTGCATCGTCGCGGGGCCGACCAGTATCGGCCTGGCGACGTCGAGCAGGCTCCAGTTCGGCCGCCAGGTGCCGAGCCAGTCGCGCACCTTCTTGTCCTCGAAGCTCTCGACCCGCTCAAGGCAGTGGGAAAGAATGAACCCGTCCACACAGACCATCGCGGGCAGTGACGTCCGCTCGGCGATCTTCACCGCCTGGAACAGCGTGTCGTAGCCCTCCTGGACGCTCTCGCAGAAGAACTGCATCCAGCCCGAATCCCGCGAAGCCAGCGAGTCGGAGTGGTCGCCGTGGATGTTGAGCGGCGAAGACAGCGAGCGCGAAGCCACCGCCATCACGATCGGCAGTCTCAGCCCACCGGCGATGAACAGCATCTCGTGCATCAACGCCAACCCCTGGGATGCGGTCGCGGTCATCGTCCGACAGCCGGACGCGGCTGCGCCGATGCAGGCGCTCATCGCCGAGTGCTCGCTCTCGACCGCCACGAACTCGGTATCCACCAGCCCGTCGTGGACGTAGTTGGAGAAAATCTGGACGATCTCGGTCGAGGGCGTAATCGGGTAAGCCGCAACCACGTCCGGGTTTACCTGCTTCATCGCATAGGCGAGCGCCTCATTCCCGGTCTTGGCGAGTATCATTTCCGCTCCTGTTCCATCTCGATGGCGTGTACCTTGGGTGGGCAGACCGCCGCACAGATACCGCAACCCTTGCAGTAGTCGTAGTTGATGCCGGTCATCCTGCCGTCCTTGACCACGATTGAGGCGTCCGGGCAGTAGATCCAGCAGGCCAGGCAGTTGATGCAGGTATCCTTGTTCCAGACCGGCCGCGCCGAGCGCCAGGCCCCGGTCTTGTTGTCCAGGACCGCCTTCATATCCTCGATTATCGCCCCGCAGGGCAGTTCCTGCCAGCTCTTCAAGTCCGCCACGCTAGCACCTCACTTCTTCGTAGGCCCGCCGGATGCTGACCAGGTTCGGCTCGATGAACTTCTCCTTGCCGCCCCGGAACTTGTCGGCCAGTTTCGCCTTGATGGCCTCCATCATCGGCTCGAACTCGAACACGCCGGTGACCTTGACCAGGGCACCGAGCATCGGCGTGTTGGGCACGTTCTTGCCGACCGTCTCCATCGCAATCTTCGAGGCGTCAACGCAGTAGAGCTGGATATCCTTCGACAGGTCGAGCCGCTCGCGCATTGCGGCCGGGTCGTCAGTGGTATTGACGAGCAGGATGCCGCCCTCCTGCAGGCCCTCGGTCACCCGCGCGGACTCGATCAGGGACGAATCCAGCACGACCACAATGCGCGGTCGCTTCACCGCCGCGTGCGACCAAATCGGCCGGTCCGACACCCGGTTGAACGCCTGCACCGGCGCGCCCATCCGCTCCGGCCCATACTCCGGAAAGGCCTGGATGTGCATACCGGTGTCGAGCGCCGACTCGCCGAAGAGCAGTGCCGCGGTCTTCGCACCCTGCCCGCCGCGACCGTGCCAGCGAATCTCCAGCACCTGGCCGGCGAGGTTGAAACAGACTTCAGCCATACTACCTCCATTCTCACCGGGCGCCGAACGCGCCCATCATTACCTTCAGTTGTTCCTGGACAAAGCGGTCACTACGGAGAAGCCAGGCACAAATGTTATCCCGCAGTCACAGATTGTCAACTCGCATAACCCGACCGTGTGGATGCAACGCGATAATGTCATAGCTAACTACAACGCGAAAATGTCATACCTGCCTGCTTGGACAGTGTTACCGGGTAGACTGGCTACATGTTGCAAGAACCAGTCTTCACCGAGGCC
>DSBX01000364.1 GCA_011049385.1 Caldifarciminota bacterium
AGCAGTTGCAGGGCATAGAGCCGGATGAAACCGGCGGAGAGAAACTCGTAGCCGGAGAGCGTCTTGGCGAGGACGCCGACGCCGGAATGGAAGAGAATGACGAGGTGGAGCAGGAACACGTCGCGTACGCGGATGCGGGTCGGCGCGTCGGCGTGCGCGGTCATTCCGGCTCGGCCCCGGACATTATCTCCCGCATGTCCGTCAGCGCCCGCGCGAGCGGCCAGCACGACCGCCAGTTCAACCCGGTCGCGGCCCGGGTGACGTTCATCCCGTCCACGGTGGTGTCCTCGGGCTTGTCGGGCGCGAAGCGGACCGGTTCCGGACTGTCGAAGGCCCGGGTGACCGCCTCGGCGAGTTCCCGGTGCGAGGTGCTGACCCCGGTGCCGATGTTGTAGACCCCGGCCGCGTCCCGGGCGGCGAGCGCGGTGAAGACCGCGTCCGCGACATCCTTGACGTAGACGTACTCGCGCCGGCCTTCGCCCCGGCCGTAGACGAGGAGCGGTTCCCGGTTCATCGCCCGGCGCGCGAACCGCATCAGCATGAAGCTCTCCCTTTCCCCGGCGCCGACGAGGTGGGCGAGGCGCAGGCACTTGACCGCCAGGCCCTGCTCCCGGCTCAGGCAGTCGGCAAGCTGTTCCACCGCGACCTTGGACAGGCCGTAGTAGCCGTTGGGCCGGGCCGGTTCCGCTTCGTCGAAGGGCACCCGGTTGCCGCGGCCATAGACGCTGATGGTCGAGGTGAAGACGACGTTGGTGATGTCCCGGCGGCGGCAGGCCTCGAGCGCGTTCGCGGCGATGCGGATATTGGCGAGGTAATCTTCGGCCGCTTCCGGGTACCACCGCGCGGGCGGCCGCCGGGCGGCGAGAAGCACCACGCCCTCGACCCCGGCCAGTTCCTCGTCCGATACCCGGCCGAGCAGGTCCGCGGGCCGGAACTCGACCCGGCCGGCGATGTCGTTCGGCGGCGCAACCCGGTCCACGATGATGAACCGGTCTTCGGGCCGGCCGCAACGCACCAGCCAGCCGCCGATGAAGCCACTGCCGCCGATGAGCGCTATGCGCATGGCGTGTCCGGCCGGATGAGGTAGCCGACCCTCTCCATGTGGCCGTTTATGGGCCGGACCGTCTCACCCGGTTCGTAGTACAATTCGCGGTGAAGGTAACTGCCGGGTTCGAAGCTCGTGCGGGCCACCGGCGTCCCCGGGGGCTGGCACAGGAACTTAAGGACCAGCGTCCGTCCGCCCGGCTTCTTCTCGAGCGAAGGCAGGGGCTGTCCGAGCAGGTGGCGGAAGGTATGGTCGAGCAGGTCCGTGCCGCAGTATTCCCGGATCAGCCGCCAGAGATGGCAGCCGTCGAGCCGCGGGGTGACCTCAATCAGGGCCGGGCCGGCTTCGGTCAGCTTTATCTGGAAGTAGACCGGGCCGTTCTTGATGCCGAGCCGGGCGATGACGCGCTCGACCAGGCCGCGGACCGCGGCGCGGGTATCGTCCCGGGCCCGCGCCGACGGGATGCGGTGCGCTTTGATGATGCCGCCCGGATATTCGTCGAAGACGATGCGGTCGGTCACCTGCAGGAAGCGGAGTTCACCGTCCACGACATAGGCGTTGGCCGAGACCTCCGGCCCCCGGGCCAGCGCTTCGATTATCACCTGCCCGCTCGGCGAATGGCCGCGTGACGCGGGGTAACACGCGTCGAGCTCCGCGGGACCGGCCGCGAAGAACACGCCCCGCTGGCCCTGGCTGTCCGCCGGCTTCACCACGCAGGGGAAGACGGTCCAGCCCGCGAGGTCTGCGGTCGAGGTGACGAGCCGGAAGGACAGGTTGCCGCGAAAGTCCGGGCCCAGCGCCTGACGCAGGAGATGCTTGCGCTGGCAGGTGCGGGCGATATCAGCAGAGACGAAATGCGGCAGGCCGAGTTGTTCGCTCGCCGCGCTCGCGGTCGGCATCGCGATGTCGGAGCCGACCGAGTGGACCAGGGCGATTTCGCGGCGCCGGGCGTATTCGGTCACCGCCGCGGCATCCCGGACATCGAGAGGGACGAAGTGGTCGGCCAGTCCCTGGCTGGTCCCGGCCAGGCCGCAGGCGTGCACCTCCATCCCCGCGTCGCGACACCAGCGGAGCGCGTCCGCCTGCGCGGCGCCGACGCCGAGGATGAGCACGCGCCGTTTACTCATCGGCCACCAGGTCGGCGCGGAAGAAGACGTCCACGAAGGGCGAACCCCAGAGCGGGCGGGGCAGGGTCATCTCTGCGACGAGGACGTAACTCGAGTCGAACCACGGGCTGGGGTAGAGACTGCGGCGGGCGTAGCGGGCCATCGTCACGACCACGTCCGGCCGCAGGTCCCGGACGAACCCGAGCGAAATCGTGCCCGGGGCGGAACGTTCATCTTCCGGCACGGGCAGGTAGGGCAGGGCTTCCGGGCTGACGAGGCCGCAGGCATCGAGCACCGGGCCCCGGCGGTAGTAGTAGCCCAGGGCGCCGATTTCCGGCGCGGCCAGGTTCGTGCCCGGGGGCACGGTTTCGTTCAGCCACTCGGCGGTGGCGCGGTAGGTCATCACCCGCAGGCGGTACCCCTCCTTGTCGAGCGGAAGTTCGAAGGCGGGCCGGTGCTCGCGGACCTGGCGCGTGAAGAGCCGGGTCGCGGGCAGGGCGGCGAGCAGGACCAGCAGAACGAGCGCGGCTGTTTCCAGCCGGCGCCGGCCGGTCCAGGCCGCGAGCGCGGGCAGTCCGCCGGCGAAGACGCAGAACCAGAGCAGGGTCACCGGCGGGTAGTACCAGTCGAACATCAGCGGGTTGGTGAGGGTGAAGAACAACAGTAGGAGCAGGAGCAGTGAGGCGTCGGGTGCGGCCGGCTGGCGGGGCTGGGGGCGGAAGCGCGGCAGGAGCACGCGACCGGCCAGCACCAGCAGGAAGACGACCAGCCCGGGCACGAGCAGGAGCGGTCGGGCCGCGGCCGGGATGAGCCCGCCGGTGGACCAGGAGGCGATGCTCCTGAGTATGAGCATTATCGCCTGGCCGGCCGGCATCGGGTAGAGGGGCCGGGCCTTGGCGATTATCGAGTGGTAAACCGGATTGCCGTAGTACGCGAACCCGAACGCGACCCAGGCCAGTGCGGGCAGGAGCAACCCGGCGAGCACCGCCGCGGGCCGGGCCCGGGACGCGGCCAGCCACGCGACCAGGACGACCAGCGCCAGCAGGATGCCCTCGGGCCGGACCAGCACCGAGACGCCGGCCAGCGCGGCCGCGGCCCGGAAGCGGGACGTGAACAGCGCCCAGAGCGCGAAGGCGATGAGCGCGGTGAAGAAGAATGGCTCCATCCCGCCCAGCGAGGCGGCGAGCAGGTCGCCGCGCAGGAGGAACAGGCCGGCCAGCGCCGCCCCGGCCGCGAGCGAGCGGAGCAGGCGGCGGAGCAGGAAGAGCAGGCCGAGACCGGTCGCGAGGTAGAACAGGAAGTTCATCCGTACCGCCAGGTCGGGCAGTGCGGCGCCGGGCAGGACCGTCTTCCACCCGGTGAGCCAGAGCGCGTAGAGCGGGCTCGAGATGCCGAAGACGCGCTGGCCGGGATTGTAGACGAGGCCGTTGCCCGCGGCCAGGTTCTCCGCGTAGCGATAGGTGATGAAGGCATCGTCCTCGGGATAAGCCGGGCCGGAGAAGTGCGCGGCGGCCGCGAAGGCCCCGGCCAGGAAGAAGAACGCCAGCGCGGCCGCGCGGGCCGCGGCGACGAGGCGGGCGTGGCGCTCTGTTCTTGTCATGCTGAGCCGTTGCGGCGAATCTGGGGCCAGTGTATTGCCGCGGGCGCAGAATGTCAACCCGCGCCCGGCGCGGGCGTTGACACCCGGCCGCCCGGGCGCATAATCCTGTCCGTGCGCCGCAATCAGTCACGCGACGGAAGACCCTGATGCGCTACGAGGGCAATGTCTTTCGCCCGCCGTCCGAGGCGGACTCCCTGCTCATCCAGGCGACGGTCGGCTGTTCCCATAACCGCTGTTCGTTCTGCGCGATGTACCGGGACAAGCGGTTCCGGGTCCGGCCGGTCGAGGAAGTAATCGAGGATGTCATCGCGGCCCGACGTTACTACGGACCGGACCTGCGGCGGGCGTTCATCTGTGACGGCGACGCGCTGGTACTGCCGATGCACTACCTGCGCCGGCTGCTGGCCGCACTGGCCGAGACCTTCCCGGACCTCCAGCGGGTCGGCATCTACGCCAATGCCCGCGACCTGCTCAAGAAGTCCGGAGAAGAACTCGCGGAGCTGGTTCGGCGGCGGTTGAGCATCTTCTACCTCGGGCTCGAGTCCGGCTCGGACCGGGTGCTCGAGCAGATCAATAAGGGCACGACCGCGGCCGAGATGGTCGCCGCGGTGGGCAAGGGGATGGCGGCGGGGATGAAGTCATCGGTCATCTACCTGCTCGGCCTGGGCGGGCGGCAGGACTGGCGCGAGCACGCGCTGGAATCGGCCCGCGCGGTGTCGGAGATGGCGCCCAATTACCTCTCGGCCCTGACCGTGACCGTCGTGCCGGGTACGCCCCTGGCCGAAGCACAGGCGCGGGGCGAGTTCGAACTGCCCTCGCCCGAGGAGTTCGCGCTCGAACTCAAGCTGTTCCTGGAGAATGTCAACGTGCCGGCGACGGTGTTCCGTTCCAATCATGCCTCGAACTACGTGCCGCTGGCCGGACGACTGCCGAAGGACCGGGACCGGCTGGTTGGCGAACTGGAGGCCGCGGTCCGCAGTCACCGGTTCAAGCCCGAGTACCTGCGCGGGCTCTAGCCGCGCCGCCGCCTCAGCGGGCGTGGTGGGTGACGACCCGGTCGCACTTGGCCGAGCAGATGCCGGGTTGAACCTGGAGCCAGTCCGGGTCCGCTTCCTGCCCGCGATGCCAGGCGACGAAGGCGGCAGGTAAATCCGCCCCCGCGGCCTGCGAGAAAGGATAG
>DSBX01000109.1 GCA_011049385.1 Caldifarciminota bacterium
GCCCGGCGACGGTGTGACCGGCTGGTCGTCTCCATCTTCGTGAACCCGACGCAGTTCGGGCCGGGCGAGGACTACCGAACCTACCCGCGCTCGCTCGCGCGGGACCGCAGACTGTTGCGGGCCGAGGGAGTTGATGTCCTGTTCGCGCCCGCGAGGGCGGCAATGTACCGGCCGGGCCACTCGACCTTCGTGGATGTGACCGGGCTGACCGGGACGCTGTGCGGGCGCCATCGGCCCGGCCACTTCCGCGGCGTGGCGACGGTGGTGGCGAAGCTCTTCGCCATTGTCCGGCCGCACGTTGCGGTGTTCGGTCGAAAGGATGCCCAGCAGGCGCTGGTCATCGAGCGGATGACCCGGGACCTGGACCTGGACGTGCGGGTCGTGGTCGTGCCGACGGTGCGCGAGCCGGACGGCCTGGCGATGAGCTCGCGTAACCGCAGGCTCACCGCGGCCCAGCGCCGGGAGGCACCGGTTCTCTACGCTGCGCTCGAACACTGCCGGCGCCGGGTCCGGGCCGGCGAGCGGTCGGTCGCTCGCCTGCGGCGGGAGATGATTGATATGATCGGGTGTGTCCGACGGGCGCGACTGCAGTACCTTGAGTTCGTTGACGCCGCGACCCTGCGTCCGGTCCGGCGAATCGAAGGCCGGGTGCTGGTCGCAGTTGCGGCACACTTCGGCCGGGTCCGGCTCATTGACAACGTGCTTGTCAGCGGGCAGAATCGAGTGACCAGAAGTATGAATGCAAAGGAGTGATGATGCGTTGTCAGGTTGATCGCGAAGTGTTTGCCGAGATTCTGGCGGCGGTCGCCGGCGCGATACCCGCCCGGACGACCTACCCGGTGCTTCAGAATATCCTGCTCGAAGTCACCGGCGGGAAGTTCGCCGTTCTCGCTACCGATGCCGATAACACCGTGCGCAAGGAGTTTGCGTTGGCGGGCAAGTCCGAGGACGGGCAGGTGCTGGTACCCGGGCGCAAGTTGCTCGAGACGGTGCGCGAACTGGGTGTGGCCGACGCCGAGTTCCGGGCCAGCGAGCGCAACCTGCGCATCGAGACCGCCCGCAGTCGGGTGTTGATGACCGGGCTTGACCCGGCCGAGTACCCGGAGGTTCCGAAACTGCCCGAGGGCGCGCCGATCGAGCTCTCCATCGCCGCGGTGCTGGACCTCTTCGACAACGCCGGGTTCGCGGCCTCGAAGGATGAGGCCCGGCCCGCGATGACCGGCATCAACTGGGAAATCGGCAAGACCGAGATGCGGATGGTCGCGACCGATGGCCACCGGCTCAGTTTCGTCCAGACCAAGGCCCGTCAGGCGGTAAGCGCGAAGGTGCTCATTCCGCCCAAGCCGTTCGGGCTCCTGCCGCGCGGCGGCGATACCGTCCAGTTCTACGCCGATCCGGCCCGCGTCGGGCTGGTCACCGAGGATACGGTCATCATCAGCCGCCAGATCGAGGGGCCGTACCCGGACTACAACCGCGTCATCCCGAAGGACAAGAAGCTGTCCCGGGCGGTGGTCGAGCGCGAGCCGCTGACCGCGGCCCTGCGCCGGGCGGCGGTGTTCGCACACCCGGTGGGCAGGCTCGCCGCCTTCTCCTTCTCGAAGGGCAAACTCAACCTCCACGCCGAGACGCCCGACGTCGGAAGCAGTGACGAGGACCTCGCCGTCGAGTACGAGGGCAAGGAGATGCGCATCGGCTTCAACGCTTCCTACGTGATGGAAGCCCTGAGGCACATCAGCTCGGCCAAGGTGCAGTTGGAAGTCCAGGGGCCGCTGGCCGCGGCGGTCTTGCGCCCGGTTGACGAAGAAGGCGGAATCGAGAAGACCTACCTGTTGATGCCGATTCGGCTCGACTGATGGCAAGGCCGGGGTCGCGGTTCGGCACACAGGCGGTCGGCGGTGCGGCCGGACCGTTCCTGCTGTCTGTGATTCCGGTCCTGCTCCTGCTGGTTGCGTGCGAGCGGGCGGCCGGACCGGCGCCCGACCTCAACTACCGCGAACCCTACGTGGACGGGATAATGTACCGCATCGAGTATTACGACCGGTCGGCCGACTACTTCCGTGACGTCGCGGTGCGGGACAACGACGGGTTCCGGATGGTTCCCAGGGTTCGGCTCAACCGCACCGAACTCAGTCCCTGGCACTACAGCCCGACGCTGTATCGCTACGGCGACGAGGAGTGGTTCCGCGTCTACCGGGCCTACAACCTCTCGGTCGAACACTACTGGGGCGAGGCGTTTTCCCGGGTGGTGATGCCGGGTAACTTCGAGATAACCCTGCCGCCGGAACGCTACGTGCTCGAGCGTGAGTCAACGCTGGTGGTGTCCTGGCGGCCTTCGGCCGGGGCCCGGTGGTACTGGCTCGACCTTTACTGCGACTATGACTACCTGGACAGTAACGGGGTCTGGGATGATTACGTATTCGAACTGGACACGGTTGTCCGCGACACATTCTTCATCGTTCCCCGTCACCTCGTGTTCCCGGGTCGTGTCGTCGAACTCATCGAGGGCGACGGCGCGGTGGCGGTGGTCGCGGCTTACGGGCCGGAGGTCGAACCGGGCGACATCGGAAACATCCGCGGGGCCGGGTACGGCTTCTTCGCGGCAGGAAACGAACCGTGTGACCGCTACTTCTACGTGGGTTCACCGCCGCTGGCGAAACGAGTTCGCGAGCGCGGCACGGTGCGGGAGCGGGGCGAATCTCTCCGCGCTGTTGCGCGGCGGGTGTTACTCGCAGAACGCTGACCGCGGGCGGCTTGGAACGTCCGTGCGGTTCTTCATTGACACCGTCTCCGGTCCACGTTAGTATTTCGTGCCGGTGCCACTCGGGGGCGAAGGGCTTCGACGGAGTGCCTGAGGGGCCCGAGCGCATGGCGAGGTTACCTCTATCACCTCGTAAATCCTGGTAGAGGAAATACAGCTGCCAACAACAGCTACGCACTGGCTGCCTAGTAACGCAGGCGGTCCCTCGGACTGCGAGTTCACCCGGCGCAGTTTCGGGGTCTAACAGGGTGATAAAGGCCGGCGGTCCGCCCCAGGTTGCCGGCTGGATTGCAACGGGGCTGGTCGGCTGCCGCCCGTCAACCGGCTGAGCGGCTGACGAGAATTGTAGGTTGACTAACCATGTAGAGCTCTGGTCGCGAACTCTCCGGACGCGGGTTCGATTCCCGCCGCCTCCATTGTCGCAAGACGTGTTGTTGCTTACGGACCGCAGGGCGTGAGACGGACGACGATGCGGTCGCTTGCGGTCCTGTTCGTGCTCGTTGCGGTTGCTGTCCCGGCGCTAAACTGCTCGTCGCTCTACACGACCCGTCCCCGTTTCTCGCGCCGGGCCGCGGCGCCCAGGCCTGTCCCGACCGTAACGCCACCGGTCAAGCCGGCCGACCCGCGCCAGGGCAAGCTGTCGTGGCCTGCGCCCGGTCCGGTTGCCGCCGGGTTCGGACCGGTGGTTGACCCGAAGTACGGCACGACGACCCGGAGGCTGGGTGTTGATATCGCCTGTGCATCCGGGACACCGGTGAAGGCGGCCTACCCGGGGCGCGTCAGTTTTGCGGACCGTTTCATGGGCTACGGCATGACGGTGATTGTAGACCATGGCGAACGCCTGCACACCATCTACTCCCGACTCAAGGAGCTTTCGGTCAGTGTCGGTCGGGAAATCAAGGACGGCGAGGTGCTCGGCTACGCGGCCGACACCCTTCATTTCCAGGTTCGGATGGAGGGTCAATCGGCTGACCCTCAGTTGTGGCTTAGGCCGCGCTGATGCGGACCGGGCCGGATGGATGATTGATCGTGACAACCAGGAGCAGGGACACCTACGCACTTGACCTCGGCATCGAGCCGCCCTGGACCAATGTCAGCTATGTGGGCGCGGTCTGCGCGGCGCTCCGGGCGCGCGGCGCGGAGTGCGACTGCATCGGGATGGCCGGGTTCAGCGGCTACGCGTTCGTGGTGAACGTTGCTCCCGGGCTCGTGCCGGACGCGGTCACCGCTTTCGACTGGATGATGCTGAACGAGGGGGCCGGGGCGTTCGGCGTTGCGGTGGAGACGGACACAGTTGACTGCGAGATGGGTTCCGGTGAAAGGCCGCGCCTGCTGGTCGAACTCTTCGAGCGGGTATGTGAAGAGGTCGGCCGCGGCTCGCCCTGCGTGGTCTGGGGTGTGGGGACACCGCCGGGGTTCGCGGTCGTCTATGGCTGGGACCGGGACAGCTATCTCGTGCGTTCGCGCCTGAGTGCGGCCGGAGAGGTTGGCAGAGGACTGCCGACCTCGGCGGTTCGGCCGTTGGGCCCGGCGGAGCGGCCCGAGCCGCCGGTCCGGTTCGATTCCCTTGTCGACACCGGCCGATTGGGAGCGGTGTTCTTCGGCGAAGACCAGCCGGTCGGCTCACGGCGGATGGAACAGCGGGCGGTCGAACGCGCCGGCCAGTTGCTGGCCGGTGAGCACGCCTGTTTCGAGCCGGGCAACGTCAGCGGCTGGCCGGCGTTCGAAGCGTGGGCTGATGAGCTGGTCGGGGGCAGGTATCAGCCGTTCGGGAACAGCTACACTCTCCGTTGTCTGACCGAGCTCCAGCTCTTCGCCGCCGGGTTCTGCCGGCGGCTGAGCCAGGCGCGGCCGGATGCCGCGCGTCCGCTATCCGCCGCCTCGGCCGGACTGAGCCGGTCCGCAGACCGGCTTGAAGCCCTGCAAGAGCTGTTTCCTTGCCCGGGCGACGACACGAGGCCCGGGCCCACCGTGTTGCAGGCTGCCGCCCGTTCGCTTCGGGCCTGCGCCGCGGACAACCGTGAGGCGCTGGCCGCCTTGCGGGATGCTGCGGCACTGTTCTGAAGGCCGGCACAGCTTGACCTGACCGCCGACTGCGGCCATGCGTCATACCCTGTGAAGAGCGTGAAGACCGTCGGCATCGGCCGGCGTCCTGCCGGGCAGGGATGGGTA
>DSBX01000082.1 GCA_011049385.1 Caldifarciminota bacterium
CGGGAGCGCTCGGTGCCTTTCCTGCAACTGGTGCTGGACGAGCATACCGGCACCGCCGGGTTGGTGACCCGGGTCGAGGCCTTCCTGGAGCTGGCCGAGCGCCAAGCCGCGCAGGCAGCCGCCTGAGCCACCTGCGCGGATGAAGGCGACTTTCCCGAACCTTGGCTTCGACACCCCGGTAATCCGGGGCTTCTTCGAGGACCTTGGCGCCGAGGTTGTCCTGCCTCCGCCGACCAGCAAGCGGACGATCGCAATGGGCGTGGACCACTCGCCCGAGCTCATCTGCATGCCGTTCAAGATAACGCTGGGCAGTCTGCTCGAGGCGCTGGACGCGGGTGCGGATACCGTGTTCATGGCCGCGGGCGCGCGCAAGTGCCGGTTCGGCTACTATCACTTCCTGCAGAAGCAGGCGCTGGCGCGTACCGGCCGGCCCTGCCGGCTGGTGCCGGTGAGCCAGTACACGCCCTTCGATTTCTTCTTCCGGCTGATGCCGTCCGAGTTCGGGGTGTCGCCGGTCCGGGTGATGCGGGCGGTCGGGTTGATGATTGTCCGAAGCCGGATGACCGAGGAGTTCCGGCGCCTGGTGAACCGGCGCCGGGCGGTGGATTTCGCCGGCGCGGAGCGGGCCATCGGGCCGGCGCGGGAGCTGGTCGAGCGCGCGCGGACCTTGGGCGAGATTCGCCGGGCGCGGCAGGACCTGCGCCGGATGCTGGCGGTGAACGGCGCCGGGTTTGGGGATCCGGGCCTGCGCATCGGGTTGGTGGGCGAGATCTATATGATGCTGGAGCAGTTTGCCAACCAGGATATCGAGAAGGAGCTGGGCCGGCTCGGGGTCGAGGTGCTGTTCGTGCGCAGTCTGCACCGGCACCTGCTTCACCTCCTGCACGTGGACCCGAGCTACCGGCGCTCGCGGCGGCTGGCGCGGCGGTACCTGCGCTCCTGCCCGGGCGGCGAGGCGCTGAGGACCGTGGGCGAGGCGATCGAGTTCGTGGAACGCGGGCAGGCGGACGGCATCGTTCACATCTTCCCGTTCACCTGCATGCCCGAGAATATCGCCTTCGAGGCCCTGCAGAGGTTCTCCGAGGATTCCGGGACACCGCTGTTGTCGTTGTCGTTCGACGAGCACACCTCGCGGACCGGGCTCTTGACCCGGCTGGAGGCGTTTGTTGACCTTGCCGCAAGGAGGAAGCGTGACCGAAGTTTATCTCGGCGTTGATGTCGGCTCGATTTCGACCAAGGGTGTGGTGATTGACCGGGCGGGTAACGTGCTCTGCCGTGAGTACCTGCGCACGCAGGGGAGCCCGATTGTCTCGATCCGGCGGCTCCTGCGCGAGCTCGGCGGCCGGCTCGACGGTGACTGCCGGGTGGCGGGCGCGGGCACGACCGGTTCGGCCCGGCGGCTGGCCGGGGTGATGATTCGTGCCGATATCGTCAAGAACGAGATAATCGCCCACGCGGTGGCGGCGGGTCGGTACCACCCGGACTGCCGGACGGTACTGGAAATCGGCGGGCAGGATTCGAAAATAATCATTCTGCGCGACGGCATCCCGGTGGACTTTGCGATGAACAACGTCTGCGCCGCGGGCACCGGCAGTTTCCTCGACCACCAGGCTTCCCGGCTCGACATCCCGATCGAGGATTTCGGCGCGAAGGCGCTGAGCGCGAAGAACCGGGTGAACATCGCGGGCCGGTGTACCGTCTTCGCCGAAAGCGACATGGTGCACAAGGCACAGCTTGGCATCTCGACCGAGGACATCATTGCCGGGCTCTGCGACGCGATAGTCCGCAACTACCTGAACACCGTCGCCAAGGGCAAGGACATCCAGGATTCGGTGCTGTTCCAGGGTGGGGTGGCGGCCAACGTCGGGGTGCGTGACGCTTTCGAGCGGGCGCTGGGCCGGACGGTGAAGGTGCCGGAGCATTTCCTGGTGATGGGGGCGATCGGTGCGGCCATCCTCGCAATGGAGGAGTCCGAGGAGCGGGAGACGACGTTCGCCGGGTTCGAGACCGCGGATATCGGGTTCGAGAGCCGGGCCTTCGAGTGCGAGGGTTGCCCGAACCGGTGCGAGGTCATCGAGACCGTGCGTGAGGGCGAGGTCGTGGACCGGTACGGGGACCGCTGTGGCAAGTGGTCCGAGCTGAACTAGCGGCCCGGCGGACGGAAGTCCGGAATCTTTCCAAGGGTGAATCGGCGGCCGGTCCGGTCGAGTCTAACATTCTGAGCTTGGTATGAGTAAGAAGAAACCCGGACCGGTATCCGAACTGAAGGCCCGGCTTGAAGAAACCGAGGCGCGCTGTGCCGAGCATCGCGACGCGGCGCTTCGTGCGGCCGCGGATTTCGACAACTACCGCCGGCGGGCCCAGGCCGAGATGGCCGATGCCCGGCGTCGAGGCGTTGAAGCGGTGATGTGCGACGTCGTGCCGGTGCTGGACAATTTCGAACGGGCCCTGGCGGCGGAGGCCGGTTCCGGTGACTCGGGCCGGGCGGTAGAGGCGGTACGCCGGGGCGTGGAGCTGATCCGGCGCCAGTTGCGTGAGGCCCTGGCCGCGCACGGGTTGGCCGAGTTCAGTTGCGTCGGCGAGGCGTTCGACCCGCGCCACGCCGAAGCGGTCGGCTTCGTCGAGTCGGACGAGCACGAGCCGGAGACGGTTGTCGCCGAGGAGTGCCGCGGCTACCGGTGCGGCGAACGGGTAATCCGGCCCGCGCGGGTGGTCGTGGCCCGGGCGCCGGGATGCGGCGAGCAGGAAGGGGGGGAGCGGGAGGACGCCGGCCGGGCCGTAGAGCCGGAGACCGCACCCCGGGACAGTTGAACTCTCTTATCAGGAGGTATTGATGGCTAAGGTGATAGGTATTGACCTGGGTACGACGTTTTCCTGCGTGGCGGTGATGGAGCGCGGACAGCCGGTGGTGATTCCGAACCCGGAGGGGGGCAGGACCACGCCGTCGGTCGTCGCGCTGGGCAAGGAGCGGCTGGTCGGGACACTGGCCCGACGCCAGGCGGTAATCAACCCGGAGACGACGGTCTACTCGATAAAACGCTTCATGGGCCGCCGTTACGAGGAGGTCGGCACCGAGATTCCGAAGGTGCCGTACAAGGTCGCGGCTGCGGAAAACGGCGACGCCCGGGTGCAGGTGGCGGACAAGCAGTACTCGCCGCCGGAGATATCGGCGATGGTGCTCCAGTACCTGAAGAAGGCGGCCGAGTCCTACCTGGGTGAGGCGGTGACCAAAGCGGTCATCACCGTGCCTGCCTACTTCAACGATTCCCAGCGCCAGGCGACCAAGGACGCGGGCCGGATTGCCGGGCTCGAAGTGCTGAGGATCATCAACGAGCCGACCGCGGCGGCGCTGGCCTACGGGCTGGACAAGAAGAAGTCCGAGAAGATCGCCATCTACGACCTCGGCGGTGGGACCTTCGATATCTCGATCCTGGAAATCGGCGAGGGCGTGTTCGAGGTCAAGTCCACCAACGGCGATACTCACCTCGGCGGTGACGATTTCGACCAAGCGGTGATGGACTGGGTCATTGCCGAGTTCAAGAAGGAAAACGGTGTTGACCTCGCGCAGGACAAGACCGCGCTCCAGCGCGTTAAGGAGGCGGCCGAGAAGGCGAAGTGCGAGCTTTCGACCTCGATGGAAACCTCGATCAGCCTGCCGTTCATCGCCGCGGATGCGGAGAAGGGCCCGTTGCATCTTGACCTGCGCCTGACCCGGACCCGGCTCGAACAGCTTGTGGACGGGTTGGTCCAGCGCACGCTCGAGCCGGTGAAGAAGGCGCTGACCGACGCGAAGCTGACCCCGAGCGACATTGACGAGGTCATTTTCGTCGGCGGCCAGACCCGGATGCCGAAGGTTACCGAACTGGTGCGCAGTTTCTTCGGCAAGGAGCCGCACAAGGGCATTAACCCGGATGAGGTCGTGGCAGTCGGCGCGGCGATCCAGGGTGCGGTGCTGGCTGGCGAAGTGAAGGACGTGGTTCTGCTCGACGTCACCCCGCTGTCGCTGGGCATCGAGACGCTGGGCGGGGTGATGACCAAGCTCATCGAGCGCAACACGACGATCCCGACCCGGAAGAGCCAAGTGTTCACGACCGCGGAAGACAACCAGCCGGCGGTGACGGTGCACGTGCTCCAGGGCGAGCGCGAAATGGCCTCGGACAACCGGACCCTGGGCCGGTTTGAACTGACCGGCATCCCGCCCGCCCCGCGCGGTATCCCGCAGGTTGAGGTCACCTTCGACATTGACGCGGACGGGATTCTCCACGTCAAGGCCAAGGACCGGGCCACCGGTAAGGAGCAGAGCATCCGGATTACCGCATCCTCCGGGCTGTCCAAGGACGAAGTGGACCGGATGGTCAGCGAGGCGCAGGGACACGCCGCGGACGACCGGCGTCGGCGCGAACTCATTGACAGTCGCAATCGGGCCGATACGCTTATCTACCAGACTGAGAAGACGCTCAAGGAGTACGGCGAGAAAGCCTCCGAGGCCGACCGCAAGGCCCTTGAGGCGGCGCTGACCGACCTGCGCTCGGTAATGAAGGGCGACGATAAGGCCGCCATTGAGAAGGCGATCGAGGAACTCCAGAAGACTTCCTACAAGCTCGCCGAGGAGATGTACAAGAGTCAGCAGCAGTCCGAAGCCGGCGGCGAAGCGGCCGGCGAACCGGGCAAGAGCAAGGCCGAAGAGGAAGCAGGCGGCGTTGATGCCGACTACACCGTCATTGACGACGAGGAGAAGAAGTAGCGGGTGAGGAGGTGTTTGACCAGCGGCGACCGCGCTGCTCCGCAGGTATGGAGTCGGCGCTGAGCCGCCGCGACTGAATGCCGACAACCAAACGGGACTACTACGAAGTCTTGGGTGTGCCCAGTAACGCTGGGGCGGACGAGATAAAGTC
>DSBX01000250.1 GCA_011049385.1 Caldifarciminota bacterium
CCGCTGCCGGGAGACCAGCCTCTGCTGCGAAGGCGGCGGCGGCCGGATGTGGCTGGAAAGCGAGGGCGAGGGCCGCCTGGCCGAAAACCGGGTCCGCGACGCACTCGAAATCGGCGCCGGCATCATCGCCACCGCCTGCCCGTTCTGCACCCTGACCCTGGAAGACGCGGTCAAGACCACCGGCTCGGAAGGCAGTATCCTCATCTGCGACATCGCCGAACTGGTCGCGGCCGCGCTTGAACCTGCGCCCGCTTGAACCCCTGACCGATTCCGCTACCATCTCGCCCTAAGCTGATGACACGCGGCAAAGTCGTCCTGCTCGGCCTCGCCGTCCTGCTCGCGCTGGCCGGCGCAATCGCCGTGGCCGGCTGGTTCAACCTGCGTGCCGGCCTGCCGAGCGCCGAGGAGGTCGCCGGCTACCAGGCCCCGGCCTCGACCCGGGTCTACGACCGCCACAACCGCCTCGTCCACGAGTTCTTCATCGAGAAGCGCCGGCCGGTCCGGCTCGACGCCATCCCGGAGGCACTGCGCGAGGGCATCCTCCTTGTCGAAGACCGCCGCTTCTATTCCCACTGGGGCATTGACGTCGCCCGCGTGCCCGGGCTCGCCTGGTGGATGCTGCGTCACCCCGGCCGGCTCAAGGGCACCTCGACGATCACCCAGCAACTCGCCCGTTCCATATTCCTCACCTTCGAACGCACCGTCACCCGAAAACTGCGCGAGGCGGTGCTGGCGCTCGAAATCGAGCGCCGGTTCTCCAAGGACGAGATCCTCGAGATGTACCTGAACCAGGTCTGGCTCGGCGGGCCGGTCTACGGTGTCGAGAGCGCGGCCGAACGCTACTTCGGCAAGCGGGTCGCAGACCTCTCCATTGCCGAGGCCGCGACCATCGCCGCGATGGTCGCGAACCCGGGCTGGTATTCGCCCTACCGCCACCAAGAACGGCTCGTCACCCGCCGCAACTTCTTCCTCGGCAAGCTCCACGACCACGACGTCATCACCCCGGACCAGTTCAAGCAGGCCCGGGCCGAAAGCCTGATGGTGCTTCCCCTGCGCGACGGACGGAACGAAGCACCCTACTTCATCGAAGAGATCCGCCGCCACCTGATGGACAGCTACGGCCCGGACTTCGTCTACCGCTCGGGCGCCGCGGTCCACACTACCCTCGACCTCGACATCCAGCGTATCGCGAACCAGGCACTCGAAAGCCGACTCGCCCGTCTCGAGGAAGGCTACCGCCTGCGCCACAGCAAAGCCTGGTACGACTCCGTCGCCGATTCCGATACCGCTCCCGGCCTGCCCGCGTACCTGCAGGGCGCGCTGGTCGTGATGGACGTCCCGACCGGCGAAATCCTCGCCCTCATCGGCGGCCGCGAGTACCGGCACAGCGAATGGAACCGGGCAACCCAGGCCGCCCGCCAGACCGGCTCGGTCTTCAAACCCTTCGTCTGGTGCGCGGCGCTCGACAACGGCTACACCGTCGCCGATATCGTCGTTGACTCGACCGTCGAAATCAAGATTCGCGGCCAGCCGCCCTACCGGCCGCGCAACTACGACCTCAAGATGCTCGGCCCGGTGTCGATGCGGCGGGCACTGGCGCTCTCCCGCAACCTCGTCGCGGTGCGACTGGCCGAGAAGCTCGGCCCCCAACTCATCGCCCGCTACGCCAACCTCTGCGGCGTGAGCCAGAAACTGCCGCCGGTCTACTCGCTTGCCCTCGGCTCGGCCGAGGTGCCGGTCATCGAGATGACCGCCGCCTTCAACACCTTCGCCAACCAGGGTCGCCGGGTCAAACCCGCGCTCATCCGCACCGTCCGCGACCATCGCGGCCTGCTTGTCGAAGAACGCCAGACCGAAATCCAGCCGGTGCTGGCGCGGGAGACCGCCTACCTCATGACCAGCATGATGGAATCGGTTGTCAACGAGGGCACCGCCACCATCATTCGCAACCTCGGCTACAGCGGACCGGCCGCAGGCAAGACCGGCACGACCGACGACTACTCCGACGCCTGGTACGTCGGCTACACCCCGGCGCTCACCTGCGGCGTCTGGGTCGGTTACGACCGCAAGCGGACCATCTACCGGGGTGCGACCGGCGGCGGCGTGGCCGCGCCGATATGGGCTGAGCTGATGAAAGGCATCCGGGCCGATACACTCGCGCCGGGCCGGTTCGAAGTGCCGCCCGAAATCGTCACCGCCCCGGTCTGCGAACAGTCGGGAATGCTTGCCACGCCCCGCTGTCCCCGGGTCCGCTACGAAGTCTTCAACCGTACCGCCCAACCGGCCCAGGCCTGCGACGAGCACGAAATGCCCCTTCCCCGCCCCGCGCCCGACTCCTTCATCCCGCTCGTGCCGGCCGGTGACGGAAACTGACGCCCCGCGGGTCGCGCCCTCCGCCTGAAAACGCGTTCTGCGTCCTCGCGGCCGCACCGGCGGAGCGCGTGCTCCGGCATATCGCTCAGATGCGCCCCGCGCTCGACGTCTATCGGCTGTTGCCTCCCGCCCCCCCTGCTTGAAACCTGATTTGCATTCTCTACTATAGCCCGTGCTCGCCCTGATTGTCGGCCTGCTCCTCGCCCAGGTTCCGGCCGGGCCGGTTTGGCCCGCGGGGGCAGAGCCCGACAGCGCGGTCAGCGACACCGTCTTCTACGGCGGCCGGCTGGTCTGCTTCCTCGCCCGCACCGACGAGGTCGTGCTACTCGACTCGGCCTGGGTCCGTCACGGCACGATGACCGTCTACGGCGACTCGATTCACTACGACATCAAGGAACAGCGGCTCACCGCCACCGGCGACGTGCTCTTTGTCTCCGACGACCTGAACGTCAACGGCACCCTGCTTCGCTACGACCTCGACGAACGCAAGGGCATGATGCGCACCGCCCGGACCGAAATCGAGAGCGGCTTCTTCCAGGCCGACGAAATCTGGCTGGTCGAGGAAAACGTCATCAACGCCCGGCGTAGCCTCTACACCACCTGCGAAAAGGACCATCCCCACTACGCCTTCCACGGCCGGCGGGCCAAGCTCTTTATGGACGACATCGTCGTCGTCGAGCCGGTCGTCTTCCGAATCTTCAACATCCCGGTGCTCGCCGCGCCCTTCTGGCTGGTGCCGGTCGCA
Source organism: Caldifarciminota bacterium (assembly GCA_011049385.1). Lineage (GTDB taxonomy): Bacteria > Hydrothermota > Tepidihabitantia > Tepidihabitantales > Tepidihabitantaceae > DSBX01. Next base: position 3,119 of record DSBX01000250.1, read on the forward strand.
ACCCGGCGCACCTCCGGGCTCGTGCCCTTCAAGTTCGGCCAGGCCGCCGGCCTCGGCTGGTACGCCCGGGACCTCGCCTACTACTGGGTCATCAACGATTACGCCGATGCCACCTTCTACTGCGACGTGATGACAAAGAAGGGCATCCAGCCCCGCTTCCAGGGTATCTACATCGTCAACCCCTATGCCCGGGGCAACGTCAACGCCTCCTACATCAACGAGTGGGACACCCGCACCACCCGCTACGGCGTCAACGCCCGGCACAGCTCGCGCTTCTTCCTCGACACCGACCTGTCGGCCGCGGTCGACGTCATCTCCGACGCGCGCTACGTCCCGGAATACGGTGAGGAACGGATTGACCGGCTCAAGCAGGAAACCTACACCTGGGCCGAGCTCACCCGGCGCATCGGCCGGGCCGGCCGGGTCACCGCGACCGCGGAGCGGCGCGACCTCTTCCTCAGCCACTACCGCTCGACCACCCTCCCCGGCGTCGCGGTCAGCTTCGGTACCCGGCGCTTGCCGCTCGGGCTCGACCTCTCCCCGCGGCTCCGCTTCGACCGGCGGCTCCAGCAATTCGCCGACTCGACCGGTGCCGACACCGCCCGGCTCGAGACCGCCTCCGGCCGCGCCGGTGCCGGGCTCGGCACGCCCGACTACGAACTCGGCCCGGCCGGCAGGCTCCGCGCCGGCTGGAACACCTCCCTCGACGCAGGCCGCGACTGGCGCAACCGGGTGCCGGACCGCGACGTCCGCCGCCTCACCAACGCCCTCGACCTCAGCCTTACCCAGTCCCTGCCCGGCGGCATCAACACCCGCCAGTCGGTCACCGCGGACCAGCGGAACGACCTCACCGGCGGGGAACCGCCCGAAACCCGCTACCGCGGCGACCTCAGCGCCGACCTGACGCTCTACCGGATCTTCCCGCTCACCGCCCTCGGGCTTGACGGTATGCTCCACACCGTCCGCCCCCGGCTCGGGGTCGGCTACGAACCCGAGGTTACCGCCCGCGAGTACGTCGGCACGCCGCGGCTGGGCGAACCCCGCTCGGCCCGGCTCAGCCTTTTCGTTGACAACGGTTTCCAGGCCCGCACCGCGGACTCGGTGCCCCTGAAGTTCGACCTCGGCAACGCCGGCCTCGGCACCGGCTACGACCTCATCGAGCGCCGGCTCGAACCCCTGCGCGCCAGCCTCCGCACCGGCGTGCCCCACGGCCGCCTGCCCTTCAGCCTCGGCCTTGACGCCACCGCCGGCTTCGACTTCGACTCGCTCGACCTCAGTCGCGACTATCGTCTCACCACCTCCTTCGGCTGGGAGTACCTCTTCGGCCGCCGGCCGCTCCGCGTCCACTGGGTGGACACGACCCGCCACGACCCCCAGCGTGACTGGCGGGTCCGGCTCAACCTCAACCACATCCTGCTCCGGGACAACAACATGCTCACCGGCGCGCTCAGCCTCTACGTCCCGGGCTGGCGCTTCGACTTGAACAGCCTCGGCTACAACTTCACCCGCGGCGAGCTCACCGACTACTCGGTGACGGTCTGGAAGGACCTCCACTGCTGGGAGGCGCTGGTCAACATCGAACGGCTGGGCAGTCAGTGGAAGTACGACTTCGAGTTCCGCATCCGCCAGCTCCAGGACATCAAGGTCGGCAAGAGCACCTTCCGCAGTTTCCTGCCCGAGTGAAGCGCCTCTACCTCGCCTCGACCTCGCCGCGCCGGCGGCGGCTCCTGCGCACGGCCGGCGTCCGCTTCACCC
>DSBX01000341.1 GCA_011049385.1 Caldifarciminota bacterium
CTCCAGGATCGCCGGGTGGGTGATGGCGTTGAGTTTCTTGAGCGCGGTCTTGCTCGCAAACGCCTTATCCGCCAGTTGCTTGCGGTCTATCTGCCCGCCCCGGGCCAGGATGCCGTCGCCGAATGCCTTGACGATCTTGCGGTACTCCGGGGTTCCTTTCCGGAGCAGGGCCTGGCCGATGGCGTCGGCGTCAATCACCCGGGAACCGAAGCGCCGCAGTTCATTGACGATGGTCGTCTTGCCCGCACCGCTCTGGCCGCCGATGCCGACGACCAGCCGGTCCTGGGTCAGCTTGCGGTCGAAGGCGGTACTAGAGGACCTTAGCATCTTCCGTCAGCAGTCGGACCAGTTCGCCCGCCGCCTCGGCCGGTTCGCCCTCCAGCCGCCGCCCGGGCTTGCGGCCCGGGGGCAGGGTCTCGGCGATGACCTCCGGCGTCGGCGCCCGGTCGGCATCGCCCGGCGCAAGCACCGGGATCTCCTTGCGCTTGGCCGCCATCATCCCCTTGAGCGTCGGGTAGCGGGGTTCGTAAGCGCCCTTCTGGATGGTGACCAGGCAGGGCAGCGGGACCTTGACGATTTCGGTCGCGCCTTCGACCTCGCGCCGGCAGGTGACCTGCCCGGCCTCCGCGTCGAGTTCGACCGCGGGCACGACCGCGACGTGGGGCCAGTCCAGGAACCGGGCCAGCGCCTGCGGTACCGCCGCGAGGTCATCATCCACCGCCTGCTTGCCGCAGAGCACGAGCTCGAAAGGTCCCTGTCCGGTCAGCGCCGCGGCGAGCACCCGGCCCCGGTCGAGCCAGCCCGCGTCCGCGGCCGCCTCGTCGCAGACGTGCGCCGCCTCGTCACAGCCCATCGCCAGCGCGGTCTTGAGCGCGGTCCGGGCCCGCTCCGGACCGTAGGTCACCGCCGTCACCGTCGTGCCGGGGTGCGCCTCGCGGAGCCGGAGCGCGGTCTCGATCGCGTACTCGTCGTAAGGGTTGATGACCCACTCGACCTCGGAGAGGTCAACCCGGCCGTCCTGGGTGTTGATGCGCACCTTGGTCTCGGTCGAGGGAACCTGCTTCAGGCAAACGGCTATCTTCACCTGGCCTCCCGGTCAGTCCGCCCGGCGGACCGCGATACAGCTGTTGTGACCGCCGAAACCGAAGGAATTGGAGAGCGCGGCCCGGATGTCCAGCTCGCGCGGCCCGTCCTTGACGAAGTCCAGGTCTACGCCTTCGTCGGGCTGTTCGAAGTTCACGGTCGCGTGCACCTCGCCCTCGGTCAGCGATTTGAGCGTCACCATCAGTTCCATCGCGCCGGCCGAACCGAGCCCGTGGCCGAGCATGGACTTGGAGGAGTTGACCGCCAGCCTGGTCGCGTGCGCGCCGAAAACCGACTTGATGGCTTTGACCTCGGTCGCGTCGTTGAGCGGGGTCGAGGTGCCGTGGGCGTTGATATACTGAACCTCCTCGGGCCGCAGTCCGGCCTCGGCCAGCGCCCGGTTCATCACGTCAATCGCGCCGAGGCCCTCCGGGTCCGGGGCGGTAATGTGGTGGCCGTCGCCGGTCGCGCCATAGCCGGCGATCTCGCCGTACACCCGCGCACCGCGCGCGCGGGCGTGTTCGAGTTCTTCGATGACGCAGATGCCGCAACCCTCGGCGATGACGAAACCGTCCCGTTCGCGGTCGAAGGGCCGCGACGCCCGTTCCGGCTCGTCGTTACGCTTGGAGAGCGCGCCCATGTTCGCGAACGCCGAGACGGTGAACCGGGTCACCGCCGCCTCGCTCCCGCCCGCGATGATGATGTCGGCATCGCCGTGGACGATGTGCCGGAACGCCTCGCCGACCGCGTGCGCGCCCGAGGCGCAGGCCGAAGTCGTGCAGAAGTTCACGCCGCGCAGGCCGAAGGTGATGGATATCTGACCCGCGGCCATGTCCGGTATCATTATCGGGATGAGCAGCGGTGAAACCCGTTTCGGACCTTTCTCGATGAACTGCCCGAACTGGGCCTCCCAGGTTCGTACCCCGCCCATGCCCGAGCCGACGATCGCCCCGACCCGACTGCGGTCTTCCTTCGCGAGGTCGAGACCGGAATCGGCCACCGCCTCGGCCGCGGCGTAGAGCGCGAACTGGGTGAACCGGTCCGCGCGCCGGGCGAGTTTCGGGTCGAGCCGAAGCGAGATATCGAACTCCTTGACCTCGGCAGCAATGGTCACCGCCATATCGGTGAGGTCGAAGCCGGCGATGCGTGCGACGCCGGTCTTCCCGGCGAGCAGGCTCTGCCAGGTTGTCGCGACGTCGTTGCCGACCGCGGTCACCAGCCCGAGGCCGGTGACAACCGCCCTGCGCTTCACGTCAGCTGTCGCCCTTTTCCGCCAGCTTCTTCTCGAGGTATTCGACCGCCTTGCCGACGGTCAGCAACTGCTGGGAATCGTCGTCCGGGATTTCGATACCGAACTTCTCCTCGAACGCCATCACCAACTCGACGATGTCGAGCGAGTCCGCCCCGAGGTCGTCAACGAAGTTGGCGGTATCGGTTACCTTCTCGGGCGTGACGTGGAGTTGCTCGACAATGATGTTCTTGACATCGTCTATCAGGGCCATCAGTCCTCCTTCGGTCGTGCCGGGACGGCCGCTGAGGCCGCCCCCGGCGGTTATTCCCCTGCGTTTCGGGGCGTTGTCGGCCTGCGTGCGGACCCGGCCGGCCCGGACGCAACCCTTAAGGCCTCCGTAAGCTGACGCTAAGTGTATCCGCCGAAGGCCCGAAGTCAAGGTCGCCGGGGCGTCAGTCCAGCACCACGAACTGCCAGCTCAGCTCGCCGGCGGCGTAGTTGAGCAACAGGTAGCCGGGTTCGCCGCCGTCGAGTTTCGGCGCCATCGAACCGCAGGTGATGAAGCGCACCCCGTTCGATTCGAAGGCCCGGAAGTAATGCATGTGGCCGGAAACAAGACCCCAGGCCCCGGTGTCGCGCAGGAGGCTCGCCAGCCGGTAGCGCTCGGCCTCGCTCGCCAGCCGGTAGAGGTCGGGCATCCCGCCGTCGAATAGCGGAAAGTGCGTCCCGAGTACCTTGATCTCGTCGGCGGACAGCGAGAGTTGCTCCTCAAGCCAGCGGAACTGGGTCGGCCCGATGATGCCGCCGGCGGTGTCGAACAGGATGATGCGCACCCGGCCTGCACGGAACCACTGGCAGCCCGGGCCGAAAACCTCCTTGAACCGGTCCCAGGCCCCGGTCTGGTAGAGGTCGTGATTGCCCGGCGCCGCGTAGACCGGCACGCCGAGGCTGTCCAGCGCCGACCGCATCCATTGAATCTGCTCCTCGGTCGCGTCGTGGGTAAGGTCGCCGAGCACGCAGACGAAGTCTATCCCGCGCTCGACGACATGCTCCCGGAACCGGCCCAGCCGATGGATGCCGTCCTTGCGCACCTGCGGGTCGCCGAACATCGCGAACCGGAAACTGTCCGGGTTGACCGGCGGCGGCTCGACCGGCGGCATCGCCAGGCTCTCCCGGACCCGCTGTTCCACGGTCGGGTGGGAAAGAACCTCGCGCAGAGACCAGTCGCACCCGGCCGCCAGCAGGACCAGCGCGGCCAGCGCCGCCCGGACGTTCCGCTCAGAAACCACGCCGCACCCCCAATTCCACGCCGACCGCGCCGAGTTCGGCCAGCGCCGCGGAAAGCCCCTTGATCTCGCCCGCAAGCGACGCGATCGCGGTCAGCCCCGGGCCCAGCCGCGAAGCGGCATCGAACCGGATACCGATGAGGCCCGGCGTCCGCAGGTCCATCATCCCGCGGTTGCCGGTGCGCACCGCCAGGCCCAGGCGCGGGTGGTCGAGGAACCGCCAACCCACCCCGTAGACGACGTTCCACTCCGCCAGCGGACCGGTCCAGACCAACGGCGACCGCCAGCGGTGTGTGTCAAGCACCGGCACCCGCCGGGCGATGCCGGCTTCGAATTCGAGTCCCGGCCGGGGTTCGAGCCGGGCCACCGCGAAGGCAAGGTTCTCCCCGACGCGCCAGTCCGGCCAGTGCCGCACCTTCACCCCGACCGCGACTTCGGCCCGGCCGCCGATTTCGCGCCCGGCCTCGAACGCGAACCGGTCCGGCAGGCCGGGCCGGAGCAGGTCAGCGGCGATGCCGGCCGCGAGCCGGGTGCGCGGCGCCGGCGTCAACTCACCGGCCAGCGTGAGCGGCAACCGGGTCTCGACCCCGGGTTCGTGCCGAAGCCCGAGCGTCGCGCGGACGTTCATCGGCAACGAGAGGAACAGGGACAAGAAGACGGCTGTCATCGTAAGCATCACCCAGCATAGCGTCCCCGCCCCGGGCTTCAACCCGGCCGGGCGCTTCAGAAGCCCAGGGCCGGGTCCACGACATTGCCGACCCGGCCGGTTTCGGCATAGCGCCGAAGGTTGTCCAGCGCCCCGGCAAGGTGCGGCGCGTTCGGCCCGTGACCGGCGCAGTAAGGCGAGAGCACGGCATTGTCCAGCTCGTGAAAGGGATGGCGAACCGACGGCGTCTGGCCGGGCTTCGGCCCTTCCCACCAGACATCAAGCCCGGCCCCGGCGATTCTCCGCTCCCGGAGCGCGCGGAACAGGTCCTCCTCCACGACCAGCCCGGCCCGGGCGACATTGACCAGGTAACCGTCCGGCCCGAGCAGGTCCAGCTCCCGGGCGCCGACACAGCCGCGGGTCGCCCGGGTCAGCGGCAGGCAGAGAAAGACGACTTCGGACCGGGCCAGGACTTCGTCCCGTTCCCGGAACTCGACCGGCGGCAGGTCGGGCGCCGACCGCCGGTCGAGCGACCAGGCCGCCGCCGGGCCGCGCCACCCGGCCAGCAGGCGGAGAATGTGCCGGCCGACCTGCCCGAATCCCAGGAAGCCGAGC
>DSBX01000230.1 GCA_011049385.1 Caldifarciminota bacterium
CTCATCTACATAGCCAGTTCACAGCCGAAAGTGGTGAATATTGCTGACCCGGTAAATCCTCATGTCGTCGGCGCATTCGGTCACCCGGCGTGGAATCTGGTTGTTAGCGATACGGTCGCCTTCCTCTCGGCCGGGCCGCTGGTATGGTACAATGTCGCCGACCCGACCGCACCGGTTCTCATGGACTCAATTCTACTGAACCATACGGCGCGCGGTCTGGCGGTCGTCAACAACATTGCCTACGTCAGCGCACTGAACCAACTCCACGCGGTCAACGTCGCCGACCTGCGCCGTCCCGAAATACTCGCGACCGTATCGCTACCCTACACCGCCAATCGCATCATCTATGCCGAACCGTATCTGTATCTGAGTTGCTGGGCCGCCGGCGTCAGTATCTACGAAACCGTGTCGCTCGGTATCGCCGAACCTGAACGAGCCGGTCGGCCGTATCGGGGTCTGCAGGTTAGTCCCAACCCGTCTGTGGGACGGGTCGTGCTGACATCACAAAGGGCGTTCGACGGCGAAGTCATGATAATGGACATCGCGGGGCGGGTGATAGCGAATCCCCGCGCACGACCTATAGACGAAAGGAGGGCGATGGTGGAATTCGACGGACTCCGACCCGGAGTCTACTTCGCGGAAGTGAGAACCAAGAATGAGTCCGAGATAATGAAGCTCGTAATCAGATAGGAGGAAGAAATGAAAGCAGTGGCAATACTGCTGATGGCTTTGGCATCAGTATCCTTGGGACTGGTCCAAGTCTATTCCGTAGAGCCAGTCAAGGCTGCGTGGTCCGGCTGGACGCGGACGATACTCGGCCAGGATACCATCTCCCAAACCATCACCTGCAACTGGGACAGCATCGTATACTGCGAGTTGTTTGTAGGGGATTTCAGTGATACGGGAGCTTACAAGGTGGATGTGTATGAGCTGCCCGGCGGAACGAATAGGGTCGCGTATAATGACGGTGAGAATGCGACTCGACCGCATACCTGGGTTAAGATGCCGCTTACAACCGTTAGTGGCCAGTCCTTCACCAAAGGCAAGCAATACGAGTTCAAGTAGTGCCCGATGACGTGCACGCTCAGTCGGACTTCGCTCACCCGGTCCGGGTCGGACTCGATTCAGTATTACTATGACTCGACGGACGCCTACCAATGGGGTCAGATGAAGCTGCCAGGGCAGCAACAAATTCCGATAGGCGACCCCCGCGACCTAGCCATGCGGGTGTATGGGGTAATGGATACAATCGGGGCGGACTGATTTGGCGTGAATCCATACTACCCGTTCGACGTTCCCTCCTTCGTCTGATTCTCAACTGACAATCCGGCCGCGTCCATCGGCGGGTGGTTCGTCCGACCGGAAATCCCGGGACAGTCTCAGCGCGAGGAAGCGCCGGGCTGAGGTACAGTCCCGGATTTCCTCCGCTTCGCTCGGCGCCGCGGCCGGGACAGCGGTCAGGCTTTGAGCACTTGGGCGATGCGTTCGAGCGCCCAGTCCACTTGTTCCCGGGTGATGACGAGCGGGGGCGCGAAGCGGATGACCGTGCCGTGCGTCTCTTTGGCGAGGATGCCGAGCTCGCCGAGCCTTTCGCAGAAGGGCCGCGCCGGGCCGTGAAGCTCGACGCCGATGAGCAGTCCCCGGCCGCGAATCTCTTTGACGTGCGGCGAGGCGAGCTTTCCAAGCTCTTCGCGCAGGTACCGACCCTGTTCGTATGAGTTCTCGACCAGCTTTTCTTCCAGCGTGACCTTGACCGCCTCGCGAGCAACCGCGCAGGCAATCGGGTTGCCGCCAAAGGTGGAGCCATGGTTGCCGGGCACGAACGCGCTCATCACCGCCTTCGAGGAGAGCACGGCCGAGACCGGGAAGAGCCCGCCGCCGAGCGCCTTGCCGACTATGAGCACGTCGGGCCGGGCGTCGTCGTATTCCCAGCAGAAGAGCTTGCCGGTGCGGGCAAGCCCGGTCTGGATTTCGTCCGCCATCAGCAAGACGTTGTGGTCGTCGCAGATGTGGCGGCATTCGGCGAGGTAGCCTGCGTCCGGCACGTTGATGCCCGCCTCACCCTGGACCGGCTCGACGAGGAAGGCAACGGTGTTCCCGGTGATGGCCACTTCGAGCGCGTCCGGGTTGTTGTAGGGAATCATCTTGAACCCGGGCGTGTAGGGCCCGAAGCCGGCCCGGTAGAGTTCGTCGGACGAGAAGCTGATGATGGTGGTGGTGCGGCCGTGGAAGTTGCCGAGGCAGACGATGATTTCGGCCCGGTCCGGCTCGACGCCTTTCTTCTCGTAGCCCCACTTGCGGGCGGCCTTGATGGCGGTTTCGACCGCTTCCGCACCGGTGTTCATCGGCAGGACCTGTTCGAAACCGGTCGCCCCGGTTATCTCCTGGCAGAACAGGCCGAACTGGTCGTGGTGGAAGGCGCGCGAGGTGAGGCAGAGCCGGCCGACCTGGTCGTTGAGCGCCTTGATGATGCGCGGGTGGCGGTGGCCCTGGTTGAGCGCCGAGTAGGAGGAGAGCATATCGAGATACTCCTTGCCCTCGACGTCGCGGACCCAGACGCCCTCACCGGATTCGAGCACCACCGGCAGGGGCAGGTAGTTGTGCGCGCTGTATGCCTGCGCGAGGTCAATGTGCTGTCGGGTGTTCAAGTCGGCTCCTTTCGGGTCGCGTACCGGTCATTACCGACCCGGATTGTAGCCGATGGGCAGGGGGAAGCAACCCGGCACGGGCGGCGGTCAGGTGAAGGAACCGGACGTAACCGCCGATGAACGCAGGAGGAAAGGAAGTGGTCGGGCGGTCAGGCGCGGCCGCGCGGGAGCCGGGGCTTTTCGTCTTCCCGGGCGAGCAGGGGCCGGAGGGCACGGATGCGGCGGAGGAGGTCGGCCCGGCCGAGACGGACAAGCTCACGCTCGGCGCGGGCGTAGTTGGCCGGCACCCAGAGCTGGAGCAGACTGCGCTGGAGCCGGGCCTCGGCCGGGTCCCGCGCGACGTGCACCGCCCGGCCGGTGAGCGGGTCCTTGCCGGTGTACCAGGCCGCGGCCGCCGCGGTCATCGGCAGGGGCGTGAACTGCTGGACCCGGCGGATGAAGAACTTCTCTTCGCGGACGAGGTGCTCGGCCAGCGCGACCGCGTCGTCAATCGTCGCGCCGGGGTGACCGGCGATGAAGTAGGGCACGAGGAACTGGCGCAGGCCGAGTCGCCGGTTCGCGGCCCGGAATTCGTTGCGGAAGCGGCGGTAGCTGTCCGGCGGGGCCTTGCGCATCTGCTTGAGCACCGCCGGCGCGACGTGCTCGGGTGCGACCCGGAGCTGGCCCGAGATGTGGTGCCGGCAGAGTTGCGCAAGGTAGGATTCGCCCGCCGGCCCGTCGAGCAGGTCGAAGCGCAGGCCGGTGCCGACCGAAACTTTCTTGACCCCGGGCAGGCGACGGATGGCGGCGAGCACCGAGAGCTGGCGGTCGTAGCCGAGCCGGAGCGAGGAGCATTTCTCCGGCCAGGTGCATTCGCGGTCCGCGCAGACTTCGCCGCGCTTCATCTTGGCGCAGGTCGCACCGTACATGTTCACCGTCGGCCCGCCCACGTCGGTGATGTGGCCGTGAAAGCCGGGAAGCCGGGTGAGCCCTTCCGCTTCTCGGATGAGCGACTGTTCGCTCCGCCACTGGATGATGCGGCCCTGGTGGGCGCGAAGCGAGCAGAAGGAGCAGGAGCCGAGACAGCCGCGGTGCGAGGTGATGGAGAAGCGGACCGGTTCGAGCGCGGGCACCGGCTCGGCATAGTGCGGGTGCGCGGCCCGGGTGTAGGGCAGTTCGTAGATGCGGTCGAGCTCGGCCGCGGTCATCGGCGCGGGCATCGGCCGGTGGGTGACGTAACGGTCGCCGTGGGGCTGGACCAGCACCCGGCCGCGCGGCCGGTCCGCCTCGCCCGCGAAGAGCCGGTGGGCCTTGTTGAAGGCGTCCGGACTGCGGGCGGTGTCCTCGAACGAGGGCAGGAAGAGCGCATCGCCGGCCGGCGGCTCCGGGCCGATGGTGCAGGTGCCGGGGATGTCTTCGAGCATCTCCCCCGCCGCCAGCCGCCCGGCAATCTCAAGCGTCGCCCGCTCGCCCATCCCGTAGACGAGGATGTCGGCCCGGGTGTCGGTGAGCAGGGAGGGCCGGACCCGGTCCTCACGGAAGTCGTAATGCGCGAGCCGGCGCAGGCTGGCCTCGACCCCGCCGATGATGAGCGGCGCGTCGGGATAAGCTTCGCGACAGCGATTCGCGTAGACCGTCGTCGCCCGGTTCGGCCGCAGGCCGAACCGGCCGCCCGGCGCGTAGTCGTCCCGGCGGCGGCGCTGGAAGGTCGGGCTGTAGTTGGCGAGCATCGAGTCCACGTTGCCGGCGGTGATGGCGAAGCCGAGCCGGGGCCGACCCAGCGCCCGGAACGGCTCCGGCCCGTGCCAGTCGGGCTGGGCGATGATGCCGACCCGGTAGCCGGCGTCGTGCAGGACCCGGGCGATGACCGCACTGCCGAAGGCGGGATGGTCCACGAAGGCGTCGCCGGTGACGATGACGAAGTCGCAGGCCGACCCGCTCATCGGGAAGGGCAGGGTCGGACCGGCCGAACGCCGCCTGCTGGTCGTCTGTGCTCCCGGGCCGGCTAGTGCCGACGCGGCTGGTCTTCCCAGGGCATCTTCGCCTGGGGCCGGGGCTCGGCCCGCTGTTGCGGGCGGTTCTCGTGGCGCAGTTCCCGCCGCTCGATGGCGGCGAGGTCCCGGGTCCGGGCCCGCCAGCGCTGGATGATGCCGTCCACGTCGGTGTCGGGCAGGCCCTGGTCC
>DSBX01000352.1 GCA_011049385.1 Caldifarciminota bacterium
GACCGCGGTCGAGGCGATGAAGCAGGGCGCCTACGACTACCTGGCCAAGCCCTTCGACAACGACAAGTTCCGCATCCTCGTCGCAAATGCGCTCCGCCTGCGCGCGCTGGCCCGGGAGAACCGGCGCCTGCGCCGGCAGGTGGATGAGCGGGTCGGGCTGGCCGCCATCGCCGGCCGGAGCGTTGCCGTCGAGCGGGTGCGCGAGCAGGTGCGGCTCGCCTCCCGGAGCGACGCGGCGGTGATGGTGCTGGGCGAGACCGGCACCGGCAAGGAACTCGCCGCCCGCGCGATTCACGCTCTCGGCCCGCGCGCCGAGCACCGGTTCGTGGCGGTCAACTGCGGCGCGTTGCCCGAGAACCTGGTCGAGAGCGAGCTGTTCGGCCTGCGCCGGGGCGCTTTCACCGGCGCCCACGCCGACCGCGACGGCCGGTTCGTCGAGGCCGACGCGGGGACGCTGTTCCTTGACGAGATTACCGAAATGCAGCCGGAGGCGCAGGTCAAGCTCCTGCGCGTGCTCGAGTCCGGCGAGGTCCGGCCCCTGGGCGGGACCGCCGCCCGGCGGGTGGACGTCCGGGTCATCAGCGCCTCGAACCGCAACCTCGAGGACTGCGTCCGCGAAGGCCGCCTGCGCGAGGACCTATACTACCGGCTCAACGTCTTCAGCCTGCGCATCCCGCCCCTGCGCGAGCGGCGGGAGGACATCCCGGTGCTGGTCGAGCATTTCCTCGGCCGCCGCGGCCTGCCCCCGGAACTGGTCGGGCCGGACGTGCTCGAACTCCTTGCCGGGCACGACTTCCCGGGCAATATCCGCGAGCTCGAGAACGTCATCGAATCCGGGCTGATTCTCAGCCAGGGCCGCCCGCTCGCGGCCGACGATGTCGCCGACCGACTCATCCCCGGCGAGCCGGTCCGGTCCTGCGGTCCGCCGCTGATTCCGGACGAGGGCGTCTCCCTGCACGAAGTCGAACGCAACTACCTCGCCGAGGTGCTGGCAAAGACCGGCGGCAACCAGTCCCGGGCCGCGCGCCTGCTCGGCATCTCGCGGGCGACGCTCATCTACCGGATGAAGAAGCACGGCCTCGACGCCTGAGCCCGGCTTCGTCCCGGTGTCTGATATCCTGCAACCCTGTCCGCTTTGAGCCGCCTTCCGACCCACGCCGAGCGTTGACCGTTCCCTTCGCCTGTTCGGTATCCATCCACCCGTACGCCACTTGTCGCGTTCGCAGTCGCCGTGGTCCGTAGCGGCACACGCCGTGCAGTATGTATCTGTATGTGTGAGACCGGAACCGGCGATCATGCGGCGCTGATCCTGCTCCTCCTTTTCTCGGCCCTGCTTGTCGCCGGCATCATCGCGGTCATCCGGCGCTTCGACCGCCCGGGCGGCCGAAGCGAGAATGAAGACCGACTGCGGCCCCCGGGGCCCTGACGGGATTGAACCCGCCGCCGATGGCGAGCGGGGCACGAAGTAGTGAACAACGCGGATTGCGCCCACGTTACCCGTCAGAGACCTGGGGCCGCATCTTGTGTGCGGAATCCGCCGGGCACCCGGCCCCGTCGAACAGTTAGACAAACCGGATGGAAAGGTGAAGAAATATTGAACTTGAAACCGACCGCAATCGCGCTGGGACTGGCATTGGCCCTCATCGCCGGGTGCGGCGGAACCCGCGCCGAGTTCTGGGGCCGGGCGGTCCCGGACGACGTGACCAGAGCCGGCATCGGCGACATCCTCGCCGACCCGCTGGAGTACAACGGCAAGGTCGTCGTCACCGAAGGCACGGTCACCGGCGAGTGCGCGGAAGGCTGTACCTTCTGGCTCGAGGACGCGACCGGGCGAATCTACGTTACCACCACCGAGGGCCGGTTCGCCATCCCCCCGCTCGCCGGGCGGAAACTGCGTGTCTTCGGCCACGTCACGACCCGGGACGGCACGCCGACCATCATCGCCCTCGGCGCAACGCGGGCGAACTAGCGCCGCGTCAACCGCGCAACGCGCGGTGGACCTTCTCGGCGATGACCGGGCCGATGCCCGACACCCGCCGGATATCCCCGGCCGATGCGCCGCGCAACCGCTTGAGCGAACCGAAATGCCGAATCAGCGCCCGGCGCCGAACCGGCCCGAGCCCGGGCAGGGCGTCCAGTTCGGATTCGACCATCCCCTTGCCGCGCAGGCGGCGGTGAAAGGTGACCGCGAAGCGGTGCGACTCGTCCCGGATGCGCTTGAGCAGTCGAAGCGCCGGCGACGAGGCCGGGATCGAGACCTCCCGGCCGTCGAGATGAAAGAGCGTGTCGGTGCGCTTGGCCAGGCCGAGGATGGGCAGGCCGGGCGCAATCGGCGCCAGCGCCTCGACCGCGCTCGACAACTGTCCCTTGCCGCCGTCAACGAGGATGAGGTCGGGCAGGGCCCGGCCCTTGTCGAGCAGGCCCCGGGCCCGGCGGGCCAGCACCTCGCCGAGCATCGCGAAATCGTCCGGCCCGGTCACGGTCTTCACCTTGAAGTGGCGGTACTCGGACCGCACCGGCCGGGCATCGCGGAACACCACCACCGACCCGACCGGGTGCCGGCCCTGGGTGTTCGAGATGTCCACGCCCTCGATCGTCCTCGGCACCGCGGCCAACCCGAGCACCCGGGCCAGCTCGCGGCCGGCCTTCGAGACGACCTCGTCGGGCGCGTTCTCGACCAGCGCCTTCTCGGCATTGGCCCGGGCCAGTTCGAGCAGGCCGGCCTTCGCGCCCCGCTCCGGCACGACCAGCCGCACCCGCCGCCCGCGCCGCTCCGAGAGAAGCTGTTCGAACGCCTCCGGCTCCGCCACCGGCCGCGGCAGGACCACCTCGTCGGGCAGATCCGCGGTGTGGCCGTGCACCGAACGGAGCACCGTCTCCAGCACCTCGCCGTCCGGCACGCCTTCCCCGGCCTGCACCGGGTACTCCTCGCGGCCGACGATGCGCCTCTCGCGCACCCGGAAGAGCGTCACCACCGCCAGCCGCGCGCCCCGGGCCAGCCCGAGTACGTCCCGGGCGGCCTTGTCCGGGTACGCCACCTGCCGGCTCTTGCCGATTTCGCGCAGGGACAGCAACTGGTCGCGCAGGGTCGCCGCCTGCTCGAAGTTCTGCTCCCCGGCCGCCGCCTGCATCCGGGCTTCGAGCCGGGCGGTGAGCTCCTCGGACCGGCCGGAGAGGAACTCGATGACATCGCGCACCTGCCGGCGGTACTCCTCGACGCTCACCCGGCCCGCGCACGGCCCGGTGCACCGGTTGAGCGCGAGGTTGAGACAGGGCCGGGCCGGCGGCTGTTCCGGCAGGCGGTGCCGGCAGGTCCGGAGCCGGAAGATGCGCTGGACGCCCTTGAGCGCCCGGCGCAGGTCGCGGACCGCTGTGTACGGCCCGAACAGCATCGCGCCGTCGGGCCGGGTCAGGCGGGTGGCGAAGACACGCGGCACCGACTCCTGCACCGTCACCTTGAGATAGGGAAACTTCTTGTCGTCGCGCAGGCGGACGTTGAAGCGCGGCCGGTTGAGCTTGATGAGGTTCTCCTCCAGCACCAGCGCCTCGACCTCGGACCGGGTGATTATCGTCTCCACCGCCCGCGCCGCGCGCACCAGCGCCGCCAGCCGCGGGTCCTTGCCGGGCGAGAGGTAGTTCCTCAGCCGGTCGCGCAGACTGCGCGCCTTGCCTACGTAGATGATGCGGCCCCGGCCGTCCTTGAACAGGTACACCCCGGGCGCGTCCGGGGCCCGGCGGATCGCCTGCCCCGGGCCGGTACCCTCGGCCCCTCGGCCCCTCGGCCGCTTCTCTCTCACCCTTTGACCACGCCGACCGGTCGCATCCGCGCGACCTTGCGGGCGATACCGGCCCGGGCGCAGACCTCGACCACCGCATCAACGTCCTTGTACGCGTCCGGCACTTCCTCGCGCAGGACCTCGCGGCTCGCGGCCATCACCGCGATGCCCTGTTTCCGCAGTTCGGCCGCGACATCGCGGTGCCTCGTCTCGTCCTTCGCCCGGTTGCGCGACCAGGCCCGTCCCGCGCCGTGGCAGGCCGAGGCGAAAGTCTCCTCGGCCGCGGACCGGGTCCCGAGCAGGAGCCAGGAACCGGTGCCCATATCGCCCGGAATCAGCACCGGCTGGCCCAGCGCCCGGTACCGTGCCGGCAGTTCCGGCGCGCCCGGCGGCAGGGCCCGGGTCGCGCCCTTGCGGTGGACGCAGAGCTTCCGCTCCCGGCCGTCGAGTTCGTGCTCCTCCAGCCGGGCGATGTTGTGGGCGACGTCGTAGACCTGGCTCATCCCCAGCGCCTCCGGCCGCCTGCCCAGCACCCGGCCGAACGCCTCACGCACCCAATGGACGATGCACTGCCGGTTCGCCCAGGCGTAGTTCGCCGCGCAGGCCATCGCGCCGAGGTAGCGCCGCCCCTCGGGCGAATCCACCGGCGCGCAGGCGAGTTGCCGGTCAACCAGCTCGATGCCGTACTTGCGGGCCACCGCACCCAGCGTCTTGACGTTGTCGTCACAGACCTGGTAGCCGAGGCCGCGCGAGCCGGTATGGATCATCACCGTCACCTGCCCGACCCGGATGCCGAGTTCCGCGGCCGCGGCCGCGTCGAACACATCCCCGACCTCCTGGATTTCGAGGAAGTGGTTGCCCGCCCCGAGCGTGCCGAGCTGGGGCATCCCGCGCTCGACCGCGCGCGGCGAGACCCCGGCCGGGTCCGCGGCGGCCATCGCCCCCCGGTCTTCGGTGAACTCGAGGTCCGCCTCGGTCCCGTAGCCGCTTTCGACCGCCCAGCGC
>DSBX01000276.1 GCA_011049385.1 Caldifarciminota bacterium
GATGTACTCCCGGCCCGGGATGTCCTCGCGCGCGACCCGACGCGGCGGCTGAACCATCGCCAGGAAGAAGTTTTCCTTCTCGCCCGGGAAGAGCAGGAGCCCGCTCTCGACCTTGCTCCCGGCCAGCCGGTAGCGCAGGATGAAGTCCCGGTTGTCGCCGTTGCGCGCGGTCGGGTCGAGCCGGCAGGTGGCGGTGGCCGGGCCGTCGTACTTGATGCTCGTCTGGTGGCTGGGGCAGGTCATCTCGGCGATCGCCAGCCCGGCCGCGAGCCGGACGCCGATGTCGAAGCGGTAGGGCGCGGGCTCGCCCTCGCGCAGGTACGGGTTCTCGACCCAGCGGTCGCCGTCCGGCGCGCCCTGCGCCGGCTTCTCCGAGTAGCGCGGCCCGACCACGGTCGGGTAGACGAACTCGTAGACCCCGTCGGTCGGCACCAGCAGTTCGGTGTAGGACAACTCGACGAGGATGGTGTCGCCGGGCAGGATGTTGCCGACGTTCATCTGGAAGACGTTCGGCCGCTGTCGTTCGAGGAGCGAGGCGCTCCGTCCCTCGCGCAGGGCCTGTTCGTAGTTCTCTCGCGCCTGCCCGCGCTTCTGGACCTCGGCGACGATGACCCGCTCGCCGATGGTCATCTTCATCCCGTAGACCGCGGCCCGGGTCGAGGCCGGAAAGATGTAGACCGCCTCGATGGGCCTCTTGCCGGCGTTGTGATAGCGCTGGGTGACGCGCACGTCGGCGATGACGCCGGCGATGCTGACCTCGGCTTCGGTTGAAAGCAACGGCAGTTTCCCGGCCGCGGCGTCCTCGCCGCTGACCAGGAAATACGGCGACAGCGTCCGGTCCCCGTCCGGTTGCGGGCCCCGGGCCGAGGCCGGAAGGGCAAGAGCCAGGACGACTGCGAGCACGAGCGATTTCGACATTGGTAACCTCCGATTTGGTAAGATATACCGGGCCGGGGGTTCGACTATTCCGGCGTGGTTGTCTTTCCGTTCCCGGTTGCGCCGCGGGGCCGCGGGCGGGATGATTGCCGTAGCGTGGAGGTGAGGTGAAGTCAGATCTGCTCTTCGTCGAAGAAGAGGTTGACGCCGTCCACCCCGGGGACCCGGTTGAGTTCTTCGATGAGCGCGTCGCCGCGGGCGGTGTCGTGGAGCCGGACGTAGTAGGACAGTTCCATCAGCTCGCTGTCGCCGAGACTGCGGACGTTGATCGGCGTGAGCTTGCGGCAGTGCCTGTTCAGCACCGCGAGCCAGGGCGGGGACTCGTCGCCGGCCGAGCGGGTGCTGAACTGGAGCAGGTAGTCGTCCCGCCGGGGCGTGCCCAGCCGCGACCTGGCGAGCAGGTAGATGACAAGGCTGATGAACAGGGTGCCGACGATGGCGATGGTGTAGAAGCCGACGCCGGCCGCCATCCCGACCGCGAGCGCAAAGAAGATGTAGACGATGTCCTGGGTGTTCTTGACCGCGTGGCGGAAACGAACGATGGACATCGCTCCGACCAGCCCGAAGGCGCGGGCGAGGTTGTTGCCGATGACCATTATCACCACCGCGGTCGTCATCGAGAGCAGGATGAGGGTGTGGGTGTAGGCGACCGAGTAGCCCGGGCCGCGGTAGGTCTTGCGGTAGATGAAGGCGATGAAGAAGGAGCAGAGAAAGGCGACCGCAATCTTGGCGATGACGACCGGGGCCTGGAGCGGGAGCAGGTTGAGGTCCTGGGTGATGTTGCTGAGCAGTTCCGTCATTGTTGCGTCTCCTCGGTTTCGAGTGCGTGTCCGGTCATGCGATTCGAAGGTGAGCGGGTGACCGGGTGGCCGGGGGCGGCGAAGATTTCGTGCCGGTGGCCGACCCCGCGCAGGAACTTCTTCTCGACCCGCTGGCGGTCAATACCGCGCGCGTACTTGGAGTTGGCGACGCGGAGCAGTTCGAATCGGGTCGCGATGTCCCGCACCCAGCGTGGCAGACTGCCGAAGAACTTGACCTCGAGCACGAACTGGCCGGGCGTCACGAACTTCGCGCCCCGGTCGTCGTAGAGCGAGCCGAGCGTGGGGTAGAGCCGACTGCGGACGTTCTTGTCGAAGGTGATGCGGAGCGTGCGGTCGAACCGACTGTAGAATGCCTCGCGTTCGTAGGCGATGAGCACGACCGGCAGCATCCGGCGGCGGTAGTAGTGGTAGAGGAAGCGCCGGACGGCGGCCGCGGCCGGGCTGTCGGGCTCGAACGGCACGCCGATGACTTCGGCCCGGCCCGGGTCGAAGACCGCCGGGAGTCGGTCCCAGCGCACCGGCGCCCGGCTCTTGCCGATGTAGTCCTGGTTCTTGTACTTGATTTCGAGGAACACCCGGCCGTCCGGCACGGGGCGGTCGTAACCCCGGATGCGCAGTTTGCGCTTGAAGGTGAAGCCCTCGACCTTCTCCTGGTAGCAGTCGAAACGGCGGTTGTCGTAGTAGATACTGCGGACGGTGTACTGCCGGTCCGGACACGCGGCGGCGAATTCATCACAGCAGAGCCAGGGGCAAAACGCGGCCCGGAGTTCGGGCAGGAGGTGAATCGGGGCCAGGTATTTGTACTCGAGCCGGAAGTCGGTCCGCGCACCGGCGGTGATGCCGCCGGGCGGACGGGGTGTCGTCGGGGCGGTTGCGGCCAACGCTACCTGCCGATGACGACCCGGCCGAGATGCTTGACGTCGCCGGTCGGCGACAGGACGAAGTAGACCCCGGGCGCGAGGCGCGTGAGGTCGTTCTCACCCGGCCGGAGTTCCATCACCCGGCGGCCGGTCGCGTCGAGCAGGACCGGCCGGCCCGCCTCGAGATACAGGCGGCCGCGGACAATGGTCGCAAACCCCTGCGCCGGTTCCGGCCCGCGCGGCCCGGGTTCTTCGCTCACCCCGATTGCGTGGTAGCGGAGCGTGGCGTAGTCGGTGCCGGTACCCGTGCCGACGCTCGAGCCGGTGATGACGACACCGTCGGTACCGGCGGTGACGATGGCGACGGCTTCGTCGAACCGGGCGGCCGGGCCGTCGTAGCGCCGGACCCACTGCTCACCGCCGGCGGTGGTGTACTTCACCGTCGCGTAGTCGGTCCGGGTGCCGTCGCCGAAGGAACTGCCGGTGACGTAGACTCCGGTCTCGTCCACCGCGATGGCCCGGGCCTCGTCGAAGCCGCTCACCGGCCCGTCGTAGCGGGCGACCCAGAGCTCGGTGCCGTCCGCATCGTACTTGACGGTAGCGAAGTCGTCATCGGTGGTTTCGCCCCGGCTGGAACCGGTGACGTAGACGTTGCCGTCGTCGTCGAGCGCGATGCCGTTGGCCCAGTCGGGCCCGCCGGCCGGGCCGTCGTAGCGGCGGACCCAGAGCGTCTCGCCGGCCGGGCTGTACTTGATGGTGGTGAAGTCGGTGCCGCTTCCGTGGCTGGTACTGCCGCCGGTGACGAGGATGTTGCCGGCCGCATCGAGCGCCAGCGCACGGGGTTCGTCGTGCTCGTCGGCCGGTCCGTTGTAGCGGACGACCCAGAGTTCCTCTCCGTCCGCGTCGTACTTGACGGTGAGGTAGTCCCAGGCGAAGGTGTAAGGACAGCCGCTCGGTCCGGTGACGACGACGTTGCCCTCGGCGTCGGCCGCGACCGCGACCGCGTAATCTTCATCGTCGGTCGAATAGCGGGCGGACCAGAGTTCCTCACCCTCCGGGTCGTACTTGACGGTGACCAGGTCCCAGAGGATGTCGGTGCCGATGGAGTAGCCGGCGACGATGACGTTGCCCTCGGCATCGAAGGTCACGGCCCGGCCCATATCATTACCGTCGTTCGGGCCGTTGAAGCGGGCGGTCCAGAGTTCGTTGCCGTCGGTGTCGTAGACGATGGTGACGATGTCGGTGTACAGGTCGGCCCGGGCACTGCCGCCGGTGACCGCGATGCGGTTGCCGAAGGCGGCGATGGCGGTCGCCTCGTCACTGCCCTGGGCCGGGCCGTCGTAGCGGCGGACCCAGAGTTCGGCGCCGCCCGGGCCGTACTTCACCGTCGCGTAGTCATAGGAGGTGCCGTCGCCCCAACTCGCGCCGGTGACGTAGACCGCGCCGGTGCCGTCGGCCACGATGCCCCGGGCGTAGTCCTCGTCGCCGGCCGGTCCGTCGTAGCGGGCCAGCCAGCCCTGGGCCCGGGCGGGCAGGGCCAGTACCAGGCCCAGGCCGATGAGCAGTGCTACCGATTTCATGGTGCCTCCTGTCATTGAATAACGATTTTCCTGCTCGACCCATTTGTCCGGACGAAATAGACCCCGCGTGTGAGATGCCGAATATCATTCTCGCCGGGCGATATCTCCATCACTTTGCGGCCCGAGGCGTCGAACAGGGTCATCGAGAATCGGTCACTGGACATTTCTGTCTCAGGCAGGCTCAGGTTATCGCGGGCGATGCTCGGCTCGGGGTCAAACACAGGGGCCGGCGCGGGCCCGGGTTCGGCGACGAAGGTCAGGAAATCGCGCGGGTACTTCTGCACCCGGCCGATCTGGCCGCCGACACTGTGTGCCCAGACTATCTCACCCCCGGGCGTGACTTCGAATATCAGGCCCGGTGTGCCTTCGGTGATGAGCGTGTTGCCGTTGGGCATCCGGAACGCGCCGGAGTAGCTGGGCGAATAGAAGCGGCCCGGGTCGGAGTAGGTCCAGGCCGGCTCTTCGGGTCCGAAGGCCGAGTCCGGGTGGATGTAAAATCGGCCCAGCGAATCGCGCGGGAGCACGATTTCCTCGACGCTGGAGTAACTGCCGTCCGGCCGACCCTGCCCGTTGTTGAAGGC